>RFHX01000014.1 GCA_003695725.1 Candidatus Schekmanbacteria bacterium | reverse complement strand
TGTTTAATCAGGTCACTTCTTGTTATAACGCCTTCAAGTTTTCCACCTTTCATAACTGTCAAAAAAGGAATCTTGTCTCTTATCATAAGCTCAACTACTTTCTTTGCCGGTGTATCGAAATCAACTTCTGCAAAGTTTGAATTTACATAATTTTCAACTTTTTCTTTTGACATTTTATGGCTAACTGCCCTCTCTAACGTTTTTCTGTTGATGACACCTACTACTTCGCCACTTTTTGCCACAACCGGTGCAGCATTATAATGAAGTTTCTTGAGTTCTAAAAATGCCTTTTTCATTGTAGATTTTGAAGAAATTGTAAGGGGTGACGGTGTCATTAATTCAAATGCTTTTATTTCAGCAGGTATTATCTTATCGAAATATTCCTTAATGCGGTCAATCGTTTCTGCAATCGTCATATTTTTTGATACAGCAGAAGCCGCAAACTGGTGTCCACCGCCGCCAAATAAAGAAGCTATTTCTGCACAATTCAAAACCTCAGTAGAACTCCTAAAAATAAGATGAATCCTCTCATCCATTCTTATGAGGGCAACAATTCCATCCAATTCTTTCATATTCATAATACGTGATACAACAAGGGCTGCATCATCGACATAGTTACTCTCTGTTGCAGTTGCAAATGCAAATTTTAAATTATTCCTTTTTATGACTACTGCAGATGAAAGAAGCTGGCTGAGAATATCCAATTGTTCCTCATTTATTTCCCTTCTAAAATATTCTCTGACCAATTTTAAGTCGGCACCGCATTGAATGAGCCATCCTGCTGCCCTTAAATCTTCTGGAGTAGTAGATGAATATGATAAGCATCCTGTCTCTTCATAGATTCCCATTGCCATTAATGTTGCTTCTTTCTTCGATAAAGATATTTTTTTCCGTCTTAGAATTTCTACCAATATCGTAGTAGTTGCTCCTCTCTTCTTCAAAACTGCTTTTTTACACTTTAAGCCCTTATTTGTTGTCAAATGGTGGTCGTATATATGAATCTCAATGCTTTTCTTTCCAATAAGCTCCTGAAAAACTCCCAGTTTCTCACTTCTGCTCACATCCACAAGGACAAGAGAGGAAACTTTTGATAAATCAATTTCCCCTGCCTGAAAATACTTAAAATCCTTTCCCTCCTTTTTCAGAAATTCTCGTAAGGTCTTTTCCTGAGCTCCTGTAAAAACAATCTTTGACCTTGGATAAATTTTGGACGCTGCTACCATCGAGGCAAAACCATCAAAATCGGTATTTATATGTGATGTTATTATCCTCAAACTACACCTTTTTCAAAAGATTGAAGATATGATTGTATTTTTTACTCTTAGTAGAAAACTCAAATATCCTTTTATTTTTGTTCTGTACAGTAATTGAAACATTCAGCTTTTCATCAGGCAATAGTTGCTCAAGCTTATCAGCCCATTCTATTACAATTACAGCTTTAAACTCTTTAAAGCTCTCGTCAAGGCCTATGGTTTCAAATTCAGCACAACTGTCAATCCTATAGAAATCCGAGTGATACATTTTCAACCGTCCTTCATACTCATTGACAATAGTAAAAGTAGGGCTTACAACTACATCTCTATCGATTCCCAATCCCCCTGCAATTCCTTTCGTAAAATATGTCTTTCCGGAACCCAATTCTCCGCTAAGCGCCAAAATCTCTCCTCCCAAAAGAACCTCTCCAATTCTTCTACCGAGACTAAATGTATCGTTTTCTGATTTGGAAACTACTTTGCATCTCATTTATTTGACTCCTATAAGATACTGTCTCAGCATATTGATCGCAAGCAATGAGGTAAGGTGTTTATTCCTCAAACGAAGTTTCCCAAGTCTATATTCTTTGACTTTTTCGCAATCCTTTGCAGAGAGGGCTATATAGACAAGTCCTACCGGTTTTTCTGCGGTTCCCCCACCGGGACCTGCAATACCTGTTACCCCAACTCCAATATCTGTTCCTGCTTTTTTTCTTGCCCCTCTCGCCATTTCAATGGCAACCTCCTCAGATACAGCACCCTTCTCATTGATCAATTTTTCGGGAACTGAAAGCATCTCGATTTTTGCATTATTGCTGTAAGTTACAAATCCCCTATCAAAATAAAGAGAAGAGCCGGCTGTATTTGTTATTGTGCTTGAGATAAGTCCGCCTGTGCACGATTCTGCTATCGCGATGGATAAACCTTTTGCACGAAGCAGTTTCCCTACCGATTCTTCAATTGTCTCATCATCAACTCCATAGATTAATCCCTCTATCCTATCTCTTATCCTTCTCTCCAAATGGGATATCATTTTTTCAGCCTCATCGATATCCTCTGCTTTAGCAGTAATCCTAATTGCAATACCTGAATTTCCGGCAAGATAAGCCATAGATGGATTAACACTATCATTGAAGATGTCTTCTAAAATTTCTGCTAAACGGGATTCTGACATCCCTATGGTCCTCAGCACTCTTGATTTGATTACCTTTCCACCTCCTGCCCTTTCTTTAATGAAGGGAATCAAAGAATCATCAACCATCTGTTTAAATTCGAATGGGACTCCCGGTAATGCCGCAATATGCTTCCCTTTGATGCTGCATATAAATCCCGGCGCCGTCCCGTTTTTATTTTCTATTATCATTGCACCTTCCGGGAAATATGCTTGTATCTTGTTGTTTTCTGACATTTTTATACCTCGAACATCAAAAATCTCTTTCAATTTTTGAAAAGCTGATTCATTTAAAATGAGTTTTTTTCCGACTATCTGTGAAACTGCGTTTTTTGTACAGTCATCACCTGTTGGACCTAATCCGCCTGAAAGTACTATAAAATCAGACCTATCCAGCGCTATATTTATAGCTTCCTTTATCCTTTCCACATTGTCGCCTGTGGTTTGCTTAAAATATAAATTTACACCAATCTCTGCCAACTTCTGCGAAAGATACTGTGAATTTGTATCCAAAATCTGCCCCAACAAAAGCTCTGTCCCAATTGAAATTATTTCTGCAATCATTTTATCCCCTTCTTTTGATAAAACTTTTTAGATTTAAAAAACTATTGGAAAATGATAATTATTTCAATTGGAAATGAAGAATAAACTATTATTCCTGATAGTCCAAAAAGCCTCAAGGCATATAATTTAAATAATATGTAAAACTTCCTGCAATAGTTACAGAATCCTGATGCCATCTCTTGGGCAAAGGAGGAAAAGGTGAAGCATCATGCAATGCTTTCAACGCAGCATCATCGAGGAAAAAATATCCTGAGGACCTTATTACTTTCGCCTCTGTCAAATTGCCATCTATATCGATTGTAAATTGTATAACAAGATTGCCTGCAATACCTCTCTCGCGGGCAATTTTGGGATAGACCCATACTCCCTCGATAAGCTCCTTCAAATGCCTAAAATATGAAAAATATTTAAAATCTTTAGTATTGAGACTAACAACTTTTCCTGTTGATGGTATTAACCCTTTACCACCTTCGCCTTCTTCATCTTCACCTCCAAATCCCCTATCAATGCCAGCAAACTTTGAAAGGTCTTTGCTGTCTAAACCTAAAAAATTGTTATCACGATTGTTATTCAAAGATGGATTTTTTCTCACAGCAGCAAGAAATTTTTCCAATTCTTTCTGTTGCTCAGGAGTCAATCTTTTTTCTTTCTCTCCATTTCCCCTATCAATACCCCGTCTTTCAGCTTTGAAAATTCCCTTACCATTACTTTTTCTTGCTTCAATCCCCTCCTTGACACCTTTCTGCGGTAAAGTCTGCTTCCTCCTCTCTCGATTTTTTTCAATTATATTTGGCATTGGCGGTACTGTCGGAGATTGCATTTTCCCGCGAGGAATAGGAAGTTTTGAATTATCAGCGCTGTTAATCCCTTTTTTTAACCCTCTTAATGGCTCAGCATTGTTTTCTTCACCTAATCTTGACGCGCCTGAAGCATCTTTGTCTGAAAGAAGGGCGCTTTCTCTATCCTTTTTAAGAGCTTTTGAAGACGCTTTTGGGATATCATAAACCATCACTTTGAACTTTTCAGGAACCGTAGGTACTGAAAAATTCATTGAAAATACAAGAAGCGAAATTATCCCTAAATGCACAAGAAGGGAAAAAACAATTGAAGAAAAGCGGTTTTCCATTACCTATCACTTTCCCTCCTTCATTATCATTTCTACTTCCGTTCTAAAATCAATGAATTCCTTACTATATCTGTTCCTTGGATAAGGAAGTTTATTATCTATCTCTTTAATTATTCTGCCCGGACGTTTAGAAAAGAGAAGAATTTTCTGAGAAAGAAAAATTGCTTCATCAATACTATGACTAACCAGCACTATGGTGCATCTTGACTTCATCCAAGCTGATTGTAAAAATTCCTGTATCTCATAGCTTACCTCTCTATCAAGAAAAACAAAAGGCTCATCCATAAAAATGACTTGCGGTGAAGTAATGATAGCTCTCAAGAAAGAAACCTTTCGTGCCATTCCTCCTGAAAGTTGGTAGGGATAATAATCTTCAAACCCTTTTAAGCCAAATGATGATATCAATTCCATAGCTCTCTTATGCCTCTCTTGATAATTCATCCCTTTCAACTCCAATCCAAATTCAATATTTTTTATTACTGTCCTCCATGGCAGAAGATCATTTTTTTGAGATATCAACACCGATGCTTCACCGGGTGCATTCAAGGTTTTTTCTCCAACCTTGACTTCACCACTATCCGGCTTTTCCAAGCCTGCAAGGATGCGCAATAAAGTTGTCTTGCCGCAACCGCTGGGTCCCATAATAGAAATAAAACTTCCTTTCTCAATATGCAATGAAACATCGGACAAAACCAATAAAGGGCTATTCCCATTATAATTTTCGAATTTTTTGCTTACCTTTGCAACTGTCAGCATATCTTCTTTTTGAAAAACAAAATTATTTGAAGGATAAAATTATTTAATTAATCAACCTTTTATTGCAGAATATGATTTCCATCTCAAAACTCTATTTTCAAAAACTCTTACCAAAAGATCAATTAATAGTCCTGTTATACCTATTACAGCCATACCTGAAAATACGAGGTCAATTCGCTGAAGATCACGGGCTGTCATAATCATATAGCCAAGCCCAAAACCGCTTTTGACGCCTGTCAACTCAGCAGCTACGAGTGTCATCCATCCAATACCCATGCCAATTCGTGCACCAGTAAAAACATATGGCAGTGATGCAGGAATTATAATCTTTAGCAATATATCTCTTTCCTTCGCCCCGAGGGTCATAGCCCCTTCAACAATTTCTTTTTCAACAGAAGATGCTCCAAGGATTGTATTAGACAAGAGAGGGAAAAAAGCCCCCAAAAAAATCAAAAAACTTTTGGAAACTATTCCAAGGCCAAACCATAAAACAGATATTGGAAGCCAAGCAAGAGGAGGCACAGGACGCAATGATTCGATTATTGGAGACAAATATCTATTCACTATACCGTATCTACCCATCAATATTCCCAAGGGGAATGAAACAATAAAAGCCGCAGAAAAACCGACAAAGACTCTTATTAAGCTTGCAGTAAAATGGTTTAGTAGTCTATATCCGGGCGGCATTCCTGATGATGAAAGCTCTATAATCCCAACTGCAATTCTATGTGGAGAAGGAAATATATGTTGAGGAATTATCCCATAGAAGGTGCAAATCTCTAAAACTATCAAGAGAAAAAGCAATGGCTTGATAAAATCGAACCACTTTTTAAAAAAATCAAAACCCTGTCCATAATTCCTCATTTACAAACCTTTTGATAAAAATGCCGGAATCCACATTTCTTACATAACCAAACTTGACAAGAAAATCTAAATATTCCTTCGTTTTTTCAATATCAGGAAAATAAGTATAATGTATTTTATCAATGGCTTTCCTTATAGTCTCTCTTTCCATACCTGTGTATTTCACACCAATTTCCACTGCTTTTTCAGGATTTTCAATAATATAATCTGTTGCCATTATATGGACTTTGATAATTTTGAGAGCTCTTGGTTTGTCCTCTTCTATAAATTTTCTGTCTCCCACAAGGATACAACAGGGATGGTCTTTCCATATCTTGCCAGAATCGATTAAAATTTTTCCTTTGCCTCTTCTTACTGACCTCTGTGGATAAGGCTGCCATGCAATATAAGCATCAATATCTTCGTTGTTAAGGGCAAACTGCATTTCAGGAGGCTTTAAGATAACCTGTTTAGGGATTGGATTGATTTGCCATTTTTCAATAGCTTTTTGCAGGAGAAAATCCTGTACTGTGCCTTTGCCGGGAATGGCAATGCTTTTTCCCGCTAAACTTCTTATCCCTTCTGAATCATCGAAGTCAGGCCCCACCACAATCGAAGTACCTTCTGTGTTTGCTTGGGCTAATAAAACAACATCTGCCATTCCGTTTGCAGCAGCTATTGTTGCAGGCGCAAGTCCTACATAGCCTATATCTATTTCCCCTGCACTGAATGCTGACATTTCCTCAGGCCCCGCTTTAAATATCCCCGCAACTTCCACCTGCAGTCCCTGTTGGGTAAAAAATCCTCTATCCAATGCCACATATGCCGCAAGCTGATGGAGATCGCTGTCTAAGAATGCCAATCGCACTCTTTCAAGAACAACTTTTTCTTTTGAGCAAGATAAAAAAATCAATGACAAAAACACAAAAAGAAGAGCAATAATTCTTTTAATTTCATCCCTTTTCACCATTTGACAATCCACCACTTGATATTTATAAATCTTCTGAAATTGTATTGTATTTACTTTAAACTTAGCTTCTTTGGATGTCAACTATACCTTGGATACAAAATCAAGAGCTGCTTTGGTAATCCTATAAAGAGCGCCAGCAAATACATACCCGCATTTTGATGCAATTCATCTTTTAATTTTTTATAGAACAAAAAAAGAGAAAAAAAATTCTGATTACAGTT
>RFHX01000013.1 GCA_003695725.1 Candidatus Schekmanbacteria bacterium | reverse complement strand
GTTAATTATAATTATATCAATTAATAGAATATTTTTTTAAAAAAGTATTATTTTTTTTGAGTTAGGAATCATATGAATTTGGGGATTGATTATTATTTAAGTATAATATTTGTTTTTTTGATAGCGGCAATTATCTGTCTCATTTTGACACCAGCTGTTCGACTTTTTTCATTGAAATTCAATATATTGAAGTCACCAAATGGGAGAACAGTCCATCATAGGCCTATGCCGCTTATGGGCGGATTAGGGATATTTTTTGCCTTCTTCTTCTCCATATTACTTCTTTATCTTATGAAGATTAGGTCATTTCATCTTTATTATTACACAAAATTCTTCCCAATTTTTATAGGCGCAATAATTATAATCTTTGTTGGAATTTTGGATGATATAAAGGGTGTATCACCAAAGGGGAAACTATTTGCCCAAACACTTGCCGCTATTATACTTTGGTCATCGAATATTCGGCTTGATATTGTTACGACATATTTGAAGAAAGATTGGGGAATCATTAATGATATATCATCACTCATTTTTACTTTGTTTTGGATTGTTGCTTTTACAAACGCCATCAATCTAATTGATGGTTTAGATGGACTTGCCACAGGAATTTCAGCCATTGCCTTTCTTTCGCTTGGTGTGGTTTCAATCATCAATAAGCACGCTGATATGGTTCAGGCATACATCTGTTTTGCTTTGGCAGGTGCTGCTATTGCTTTCCTGAAATATAACTTTAATCCAGCGAAAATCTTCCTCGGTGATACCGGCTCTCTTTTTCTTGGCTTTATGCTGGGTTCGATTTCTATAGCAGGTGCAATGAAGAGCGCAACAGTCGGCAGTATAATGGTCCCTATCGTATTAATGGGAATTCCGGTCCTTGATACGAGTTTATCCATTATTCGCAGAATACTTAAAAACAGCAATATATTTGAGGCAGATAGAGAACACATACACCATAAACTTATCGATATGGGCTTTTCTCACAGACGCGTGGTATTGATTCTTTATGTTGTTTCCTTGATATTTGCTTTTGTGGCTTTATATATTTCCTTCAGCAATGGCCAGCATATAGGATTTGTTGTGCTCGTTTTTTCTGTAGCAGGTTATTTTGCTTTGAATAAGCTTGGTTATAAGGAATATCTTAAGTTTCTCAGATATAGAAATGGTAAGGGTGGATTGGCTTTCGAGATGGAATATTTTAGTCTCGTATCGAGGCTAAATCTTGCAAAAACACCGGAAGCAGTATGGGAGCATGCAACTAAGATTTTGGAGATTATAGGATTTGAAAGAGCATCGCTTCATCTTCTCGATGGACAAAGGAAAAAATTGTCAACTCTTTTCAAATGGTCAATAAAGCCCGACATTATTCGGGGTATTATGAGCGAATATGAAAAGATCACAAGAGACCAGCCGCTTGGAACAAAAGGTTCTATTGCATCTTATCAATTGGCGCAGGAAAATCCAAGTATCATCGTAGTTAAAGATAAAGAAGATATGAGAGGAAAAATATCTGATGACATACTTGACAAAATAGCGGCAGACCAATTTGTTTCCATCCCATTGATTGGTGCTTCAGGCATTTTGGGAGCCCTTATCGCTGATAAATACTTCAGTAATACAAATATAAATGAAGAGGAGATTGCCCTTGCGACTTCCCTTTCATCACATATTAGTGTGGTCATTGAAAGAAATAGCCTGCTCAATCTCGAAAGAAAAGAGATTGAACTTTCTGATGAAGAGATAAAATTAAAAGAAAGAAAGACTGAAGATAGAACAATTCATTAAAAACAATATGTTCCTTTCCGATTATTTCCTCCCTTATTGTTAAGCTGATATTTTTATTTGCCACCTTTTTAATGATTGTGCTAATAAAAAAGTGTAACTTTAATTTAACTCAGAGGTAATAACAATGAAAGGAGTAATTCTTGCAGGCGGATTGGGGACGAGGATGCTTCCCCTTACAAAAATTACCAATAAACATCTGCTTCCAGTATATGATAAACCGATGATTTACTACCCTATAACGACTCTCGTTAACGCTGGAATAGAGGATATTCTAATTGTAACTGGCGGTAATCATGCAGGTGATTTTCTCAAACTGTTAGGCAATGGAAAAGAATTCGGTCTAAAGCATATCAATTACACTTATCAGGAAGGGGAAGGTGGAATTGCCGATGCCCTTTCGTTGGCAGAGCATTTTTCAGAAGGGAAGAAACTCTGCATCATCCTTGGAGACAATATAATAGAAAAAAATATAAGGAGGCAGGTTGAACTTTTCAAAAAACAAGAAAAAGGTGCAAGGATTATCCTAAAAGAAGTAGAAGATCCTCATCGTTTTGGAGTGCCTGTATTGGATGGGAAAAAAGTAGTCAAGATTGAGGAAAAACCAAAGAATCCCAAATCGAATTACGCCGTAACAGGGATATATATGTATGACAACAAAGTTTTCGATATTATAAGAAATTTAAAACCTTCAGAGCGTGGAGAGCTGGAGATTACTGATGTAAATAATGCCTATATAGAGATGGGGGAGATGGAATGGGATATTCTCGAAGGTTGGTGGACTGATGCTGGAACATTCAAATCGTTGAGACGCGCAACGAATCTTGTAGCAGAAACGGGAGCCAATAATTTAGATTAAAAGATTAGGAGAAAAAATTGAAACTCTTTGTAACAGGGGGGGCGGGCTTTATAGGCTCAAATTTTATAAGGCTGATGCTCAATAAGCACAGCGATTGTTCAATTATAAATATAGACCTTCTCACTTATGCAGGATGCTTGGAAAATCTTGAAGATGTTTCGGATAATCCTCGTTATAGTTTCATTAGAGCTGATATAAATGATTTTGATGCAATGAAAGAATCGATGAAGGGTGTAGATGCAGTCATAAATTTTGCCGCTGAATCGCATGTTGACCGAAGTATCGATGACCCTTCGCTCTTTCTTAAAACTAATGTCTTTGGCACTTATACGCTTTTGCAGGCGGCACGGGAGAATAGAATTGAAAGGTTTATCCAGATTTCAACGGATGAAGTTTATGGTTCTCTTGGAAAGGAGGGGCTCTTTTCTGAGAAAACACCATTGGCACCAAACAGCCCCTATTCTGCAAGCAAAGCATCTGCAGATTTTCTTGTGAGAAGCTATTTTAAAACATATGGCTTTCCTTCAATTATCACGAGATGTTCAAATAATTATGGACCTTTTCAATTTCCGGAAAAGTTTATCCCGCTGATGATCACTAATGCTATTGAAGATAGAGAACTTCCAGTCTATGGCGATGGGCTCAATATAAGAGATTGGATTTATGTTGATGACCATTGTCGCGCAATTGAGACGGTGCTTTTCAAAGGGAAGGAGGGAGAAGTTTATAATATTGGGGGAAATTGTGAAAAAAGAAATATCGATATCGCTAAAGAGATTGTTGCGCGCCTTGGCAAGAGCGAATCATTGATAAAATTTGTAAAAGACAGGCCCGGACATGACCGTCGTTATGCAATGGATTCAACTTATATAAAAGAAAAGTTGGGATGGGAACCAAAAATAAAATTTGAAGAAGGAATAGAGCTTACAATAAAGTGGTATAAGGAAAATAAAAATTGGTGGCAAAAAATCAAGAGTGGAGAATATAGGGAATATTATGAGAAGCATTATCTGAATAGATAAAGATATTATTAGTCCTTATTCCTAATCTCTATTCAGTCTTTTCTCAATTTTAGATGAATAGCCAAAAGAAAAAAAAGATCGCAGTTTTAGGCGCCCGTGGAATGCTTGGGCAAGCAATGACAAGAATTGTTTCAGAGAATCATTTTGATACAAGAGGGTTTGCTATTTCGGAGGTTGATATAACCAAACCTGATACTATTGCTGAAATGTTTGATAGGTTTTCTCCGCAAGTTGTAATCAATTGTGCCGCATTTACAGATGTCGATGCTTGTGAAACTGAGCGTGAAAGGGCTATGAAGGTCAATGCAGAGGGAGTTTATAATATTGCTGAGATATCTAACAAAAGGAATGCTCTTGTTGTTCATATTAGTACAGATTATATTTTTGATGGAACTAAGAAATCCCCTTATAAAGAAGAAGACATTCCCTCGCCTTTGAACTTTTACGGTGAAAGTAAATATTTAGGAGAAAAGTCTCTCATTGAAGCGACAGACGATTACATTATCCTTCGCACAGAATGGTTATATGGTGAGGGAGGTAAAAATTTTGTTTTTACGATGTTGGACAAGCAAAAAAGAGGAGAGATTATAGAGGTCGTTGATGATCAGATTGGATCACCTACATTGACAGATGAAGTTGCCTATGCTGTCGTAGGGTTGTTGAATAATAACTGCAGAGGAGTTTATAATTTTTCATCGGCAGGCGAATGTTCTTGGTATGATTTTGCTAAAAAGATTTTTGAGGTATCAGGTTTGCCAGCACAGATTAATGCGATAAAAAGCTCAATGATAAAGCGTCCAGCTGTTAGGCCTAAGTATTCAGTTTTAGATTGTTCTAAAATTAAAAGGGATGCCAATATATCTATAAAAGTGTGGGATGAAGCTTTAAGCGCTTTTATTAGAAATTTGAAATTGAAATGATTTCATATTAGAAGTTGGTAAATCTTTTTAAGTAATGAAATTGATTTTTTCTATGAATAAAAAAAATCTGCTATTAAAAATTTTATTTGTTCTTATCGCCATTTGTTTGGCTTTTTCAGCTTCAGCCCTTGAATACAGACAGTTTGATGAATTATTTGATAGAAGGGCTGATTTTGTCGGGAAAAGCCAGTGTATAAGGTGTCACTTTGAGATTGTAAGAAGTTTTTCAAATAGTAAACATAAAAAAGCTTTCATTTCACTTGCTTCACGTGGGAAGGATGATGATAAGAAGTGTATTCCCTGCCATACAACAGGATATGGGAAACGTGGAGGATTTAGAAGCCTTGAAGAGACACCTGAATTGATAGGCGTCCAATGTGAATCCTGCCACGGGCCTGCAAGCCTACATATTGAAAAAATAGAGATTGGCGAATTTAAGCTTTCTATGTGCACTTCCTGTCACCAGCTTGGCAAAGTTGAAGGTATGGCTGCAGATTGTGACAGATGCCATCCACTTTATAAGAGGCATTTAGAAAAACTAAAACGTAAACAGCTTATTATTAGAAAACCGAATGAGGAGATCTGCAAGGATTGTCATAATGCAGATAATGACCCTGACTTCGATTTAAAGTCGATGTATTCTTTGGTTGGCCATGGTAGAGTAACTGCTGACTTTTCGAAAATAGAAAGCAAGGTAGAAAAAGAAAAAAATGTAGTCTTCCTCGAGGAAAAGCCGGAAGTGAAAAAAGGGACTGCATATGTTGGAAATGACAAATGTATCAAATGTCATCAAAAGGCATACAAGAAATGGCTCTCCACGAAACATTCTGAAAGTTATGAGACGCTTGAAGATGAAAAGGAGGAAAAAACAACGCGCTGTATCAGATGTCATACTACAGGATATGGCAGAAGGAGCGGATTTATAGATGCTGAAAATACGCCTTATTTAAGGGAAGTTGGTTGTGAAACTTGTCACGGTCCCGGGAAAGACCATATCAAGGCACCTAAAAATAAAAAGATGGATACCATCTATGGTATTACAAGCGACTGTCCCACCTGCGGAATGTCAGTTACCTGCAAGCGCTGTCATAATATGAGACAGGATCCTGATTTCGACACACAGAGAGATGTTGAAATTATTAGATGCGATAAAGAGTAAAGGGTGCAAAGAAGGTTTAACCATTTGAGCGTGTGTTAAATTTGTTGATCCTTTTTCTCGAGATGCTTCAGATAAAAAATATGTAGAACTGTTTCATTATTGATTTTTGGAATGTTCTTTGCAAGCGATTATTTTGTAGTCATAACAAATACACCGTCCCAATCTTCTGGAGGTGGTGAAATCTCATAGGCGCTGCATCTTTCAATATAGACCTTTGATGGCCCGTCGTTGGGATATTTTTCAATCACTGCTTTGAAAATTTCTTTTGCTTCTTTCCATTTTCTTTTTTCATAAAGTTTTATTCCTTCTATAAAAAGAGATGCTTTTTCTATCAATCCGTTTTCATTTTCCGTTGTTCCCATCAATTCGTAAATTTTTACCGGTTTCAGCTTCCCTTTGACGCGCACAAGGTCAACCTCTCTTCTGATGAAATATTCCGGAATTTCCTTTTCTGTAAATTCACTTATTATTATATTCGTGCCATAGGTTTTATTTATACCTTCGAGCCGTGAAGCAAGATTTACTCCATCACCCATTACGGTATAATCAAATCTTCTGTCAGAACCCATATTACCAACAACGACATTTCCTGTATTAATTCCTATTCCAATATCAACAGGAGGTTTCCCTTCTTTGTCCCATTTTTCCCTTAATTTTTTTAAACCTTCCATCATTCCAAGTGCTGAAAGGCAGGCTTTTTCTGCATGATTCTCTATTTCTACAGGCGCCCCCCAAAATGCCATTATTGCGTCACCTATAAATTTGTCCAATGTCCCTCCGTTTTGCTCTGTAATGACATATGTCATTTCATTGAAGTATTCGTTCAAGAGATGGACCAGCTCAACAGGGGTTAGGGCTTCAGAAATAGAAGTGAACCCCCTGATATCGGAAAAAAGAATTGTAAGGGGTTTTTCTTCTCCTCCCAATTTCAATTTGGAAGGGTCTTTAGTAACTTCATTCACAACAGAAGGGCTTAAATATTGCTGAAAGGCACCACGAATTTTCCGTTTTTCCTTTTCTTCAGTAAGAAATCTATAAGATGTTATAGATACATATAATGATGCTGTAGTTAAAAGAGGGAAAACCATATTTATCCATATATTGTAGTATATGAAGATTGAAGATATGATTATGATTACCAAGATAAAGACTGCCAGAGCCAAAAAACCGCTCTTGGAAGGTGAAAGTTTTGTCAATGTAAAGGAAAGAATCGTGCCTATCAATAGGATTGAAAAAAGGTCATAAAGGATTGCCAAAGCAGGATGAACCAAAAATTTTCTATCCAAAAAGTTTTGTGCAATTGTTGCTTGTTTTTCAACTCCAAACATAATTCCAAATGGAGTTACCCATTTATCTCCTAATCCTGTTGCCGCATATCCTACAAAAACCATCTTATCTTTAAAGGTGTCTGAATCTATCTTTCCTTCCAATACATCAACCGCTGAGTAATAGGGCACAGTTCCCTGCGGTCCATAATAGGATATAAGGTATCTGCCTCTCTCATCGATTGGTATATTTATATCTTTCAGTTGTACGCTTTCACCGAATATTATTTTTAGTTGGTCAATGTCTGCATTTAGATGCACCATTGTTGCCCATAAGGCAAGACAGGGATAAAGAGCATCCATATATTTTTCAATCATCCATTCCTTTCTTACGACTCCATCTATATCTGTGCTTACAGCTTCGGCGTTTCCAACTGCATAAGCCGTATCCATAAACTTGTTGAGCGGTATCAAAACCTCCTTTGCCTCGATTGGCTCGATTTCTTCTTTTAAATTGGCTTCATCTTCTTCAAGAAAATATGAAGAGCGTGCAAGATTTTCCAATGTATCAGAATCGAGTTCTTTTATTTCAGGAGAAAAAGGGTTCATAGACATTGCAAGGATTACATTTCCTGCATTTTCGAAGGATTCGGCAAGTATTTGGTCACTATCGAGGTTTTTTAGTTTCTCCTTCAAATCCTCAATAAGTGCTTTCATTTGATTTCCCTTGTTCTCTTTTTTTATTTTTTCTATCAGGTTGGAAATGAGTTTCGATTCTTCTGATATTTGCGGTTCACTGAAGATGATATCGAGAGTGATTACACTTGCACTGGCGGCGCTTAACTTGTCCACAAGCTTTGCAATGATTTTTCTGTCCCAAGGCCATCTGCCTATTTTTTTGATTGAATCATTGTCTATTGCCACAATTTTTACATCTTCAGGCAGCTTTTCAACACCCCTTATTTTAAACCTGAAATCAAGAGTCATCAATTCAAGACGATTGATAATAGAAATGCGCTGCATTGGACCATGATAAAAGGCAATGACAAATATTAGTAGAGTTGTAATGAATCCTACTTTTTTTGGAGATAGTTTGAAATCTTTTAGTAACTTCATAGGTAAAATAATATTGCCAAAGCATTCAAAAATGCAAACTGATTTTAAAAAAATTATTTTCTTTTTGTTGCTTTAACTTATTGACATTAATAATAACATCTTGATACAAATTTAAGAATAGGAATATAATTTAAAAACTACCTCTGTACCTTTTATGGGAGGCATAATAATGTTTGTTTCCTTTCAAAGTAACCGAATTCTATATTTTCTTTTATCGATTTTAATTTTTTCCTTATCTCTGTCTTTTTTTGTAAATGCTGCAGATGTATCTGAGATTGAATTTTCCAAAGCTCTTCTTGCATTTGATGACGGCGATTATGAAGCCGCGGCAGTCCATCTTGAAAAGGGGCTTGAAGGTGATCCTGAAAATGTGGCAATGCTTATCAAATTAGGACAGACATATAATCTGTTGAAAGAATTTGATGATGCACTCGATGTTCTTGATAGAGCTTTGAAGCTATCGCCAAACAATCCTAACGCCATATTTGAAAGGTCTGTCTCACTCCTCAATACTGGAGACTATGATGAAGCCTTTGCTGGATTAGAATCTGTGCGTAAAGCAATGGCAAAGGATGGAAGAGTTCCTTATTATCAGGGACTTATCCGTTTCAGGCAGGATAAGTTTGAGGAAGCTATCGATTTTTTCAAGGAAGCTGAAAAGATTGATAAATCTGTAAAAGCGGCATCAGACTATTATATTGGTGTTGCCCTTTATCGTCTTCAGCGATATTCAGAGGCAAGACCCTATTTCAAGTCTGTGGAAAAAGAAATACCTAAAAGTAAAAAAGGGGAGTCAGCAAAGAAATTCATTTCAGCTATTGATGCAAAAGTTCGGGCGGCAAAGCCTTGGACGATATTTGCTGATTTGAGCTGGCAGTATGATGATAATGTAACTTTGAAGCCATCTGAATCCGTTCCAGGAGTGAGGATTTCCGGCAGAGGTGATTGGAAGGGGGTTTTTTATTTAGGAGGCACATATAGATTTATAAATACAGACAATTTTCAGGCAACAGGACGATATTCATTTTATCAATCGGTCCATAGGCAGTTACGGGGATATAATATAACGGGAAATCAGCTTGGAGTAAATTTTTCTTATCGTATTGCTAAGCCACTTCGGTTTAATGTAATGTATTCTTTCAATTATTATGAATTAGATGAAACAAGATATCTCGAAGCCCATTCTCTTCTTCCCTCAATCACATGGATTCAAAGTGATAGAGCAATGCTTCAGGCATTTTTTAGGTATCAGGATAAGGATTATTTACAGGATGAAAGGGATGTCCCTTATGAGCGTGATGCAGTAAATTACAATTGGGGGCTTTCACAGTATATCTTTTTTATGAAGAATAATGCCTATTTGCGGCTTTATTATTCGCAGGATAAGGACAATGCGCGAGGTAGTGACTGGGATTATAATGGAATCGATGTCGGGAGCGCCATTCATATTCCTCTTCCCTTTGAAATGTCATTTGACGGTGATTTTGGATATACAAGGCGCATTTATGAACATATAAACTCTATTTCAATAATAAACAAGAGAAGACGCGATAAGGAATATGACTGGTCGATTGAGTTTACTAAAAAACTCAATGATTATTTGAGTTTATCATTCAAGTTTAATCGCATAGTCGATGATTCAACAGTTGCTCTTTACAACTATGACAGAGAAATAACCTCATTTAATTTGAAAGCGAGGTTTTAGTCTATTGTCTTGATAGAGTATAAATAAGGAATATAATATATTCATATAGGGGTAAGAAAATGAAAACCAAGTATTTCAATTCTTTTCTACTGAGTGCTTTTCTACTTATCTTCCTAATTTCAATAAAAGTAGAAGCCGCAAAGGTTGTAGGACGTGCCCTTGCTGTAAAAGGCGATGTGAAAGTAACTCGCGCTGAAGAGCCGCAAAAAAAGATTAAACTTCGTGTTAGAAGCCGTCTTTATGAAAAGGATGTTATTGAAACTGGAGATGATTCTAAGGTAAAGATTCTCTTCAATGACGAGAGTGTAATGAACATTTCTGAAAATGCCCGTGTTGAGGTTGTTATGCAGGAAAAGGATGAAGCAACGAAGACCAATAAGTCAGTTTATCGACTTATGAAAGGAAAATTAAGGGTGCTTGTAGGAAAAATAAGCGGTGAAAAAACGGAATATGAAGTTCGCACACCTACCGCTTTGGCGGCTGTGCGTGGAACTCAGTTTTTCGTATGGGTTGAAAATGAAAAAAAGACGAAGGTTTTCGTTATAGATGGAGTGGTTGAAGTTGAGAATGTTGAGATACCGGGAGTAAAGGTTGCTGTGTCAGAAGACCTTTGGACGCTCGTTGAAGCTGGAGTGCCTCCGATTGAGCCAAGGCCTATCAGAATGGAAGATATGAAGCAATTGTTTCAGGATACAAACATAGGCGGAGATAAAACTGTCAATCCAAAGATGAGAAGGTCTTTTAGAGCCGGTGGAGGCGGAGAAGGGACAGGTGAAACAGGAGGCGGCACTGAAGAAGGCGGCACAGAAGGGACTGGTGAAGTAGCTGGTGAAACAAGGACTACGACGGGAACTGGCACTGAAGGTGCCGGAGGAGGTGAAGGTGTTGGTGGAGAAGAAGGTGAATTTGCAGGAGAAGGTGCTCCTGAAGCAACAGGAGGCGGAGAGGGCGCAGGTGAAACAGGAGGCGGTGAATTAGGAGAGCCGACAGGAGGCATAGAGGCGCCTACAGGTGAGGAGACTCCTACAGGAGGTGAAGAATTTAACGAACCTCCCCAACAAACTCCGGGAGAAGGCGGCACAGGAGGTAAAGCTCCGGGACAGAAAGGCGGAGTTATAGAAGAGAAGCCAAAACCAAAGGGGAAAATAATAATAAGATTTTAGTTGATAATCTCATATTTGATCAAAGAAAAATTTAATAAAAAAGGGGTAGTTTTAAGTGATTGGAAAGACAAGGTTTTTGAATATCTTTATACTTTCGTTGGTTTTGATTTCTTATTCTGTAATTTCTGCTTCAGCATCCAGTCATAGGTCAAGTTTATCTTTACGCGCTTTGGACCTGAAAATTGTTCCTGCAAAGACAAAAATTAGAGCCGGCAAAATCAAACACTTTCGTTTGAAAGATAAGAATAAGGGAGAATTATTTAAATCAGCAGAGAAGTATGGCAAAGCTGTATGGTATGTGAACGGAATAAAATGGGGAAACAAGGAAGTTGGAAAGATAAATAAGAAAGGAAAGTATCGGGCTCCCAAATATGTAGCTTCTAAAATGAAAGTAAATATTAGTGTAAAACTATCAGGTTATTCCCAAGCAAAAATCAAAGCGGCAAGAGCAGTTCTAAAACCGCAGAAGAACCAAAGAGGAAGGCTTCTTCTTCGGGTAAAGTGGAAAGATAAAGGCCGTTCGGCAAGAGCTCAGCAGATACCTGAAGATGTCAAATCTGTCAAAGGAGTTGCCGTAAAAGAAGATTCACCATTGAAGGGGAAGAAATTTACAGCAGGACCTGTCAATTTCAGTGAAAGTAGAGAATTGATTTTCAATGTACCCATAGGGGAATACACAGTTTTTCTTGAGGCATTCGACCAAGAGAATGGACAGGGCAATGTAATCTTTGAGGGCGTTAAAAAAGGTGTTGATGCTGTGCCTGTAGGTGCAAATGAACCGGAGCCAGAGCCTGTTGTAATCTTTCTTACTCGCGTTGATATCCCCCCCAGTGTTTCTATTACTCCTGCTTCTGCCATAGTCCGTATAAAAGAGAAAAAGAAGTTCAATATAGAGGTGTCAGGAGTTATTACAGATGTAGCAAATCCTCTCTACCTTTTTGTAATGCCTAAATCAAGCGATTTGAAATCGAAATTGAAAGATTTCTTTTCCTTATCAAAAGCAGAAAAAGACAAACTGCTTAAGTTATGGGAAGAAAAATATGGTTCGATCAGTAAAAACGGCCTTTATGAAGCTCCTAAAAAAGCTCCAAGTAAAAAGGCTCTAATAGCGGGTATTTTGAAGGCTTCTTTAGAAGATGAAAAGCCTGGTTTCATTTATGATTATGCAGAAGTCGATATAATTCCACAACTTAAAGTGACTGTTTCGCCATCAACAGCAGAGCTCAATCTTGGGGAATCACAGCAGTTTAGCGCAACGGTGGTTGGAGCGATTTCCGACACTTCAGTCATCTGGTCAATCGATGGAGATGACGGGACATTGGGCTCAATAGATACAAGCGGGTTATATACAGCACCATCTATAATGCCATTGACTTCAACTGTCATCGTGCGTGCGCAAAGCTCGGAAGACAGTGCAGTTTCAGATACGGCAAAAGTTATACTGACTGCTCCTGTCTTCAATATTTCATTAACCGCACCGGATATGTCGATGCTTTCTATCTATAATCTTCTTGCTATTTCTACAACCGATGATTTTAGCAATGGAGCTTTTTCAAATCCTCTAACCCCAGCTCAGGCATTTTCGATATCCAATACATTGGAGGTTAAATTTGAACCAACCGTTGCCACTGGATGGACTCCTCTTGACGGCACGATTGTTGATGTAAGGACTGACAGAATTCTTGTGGATATACCTGATGGATTGCCCTTTGGTACTTGTAAAGTTGCGGTAAAAGTAAAAGGTAGTGATTCAAAATCAAATCCACTTACTATAACCATCGTTCCTCCCTTTGATGAGACGCTTTATGTGGATAATATTGGAGGAGAAGACACAACTCGAGGAATATGTACAGATAAACTCTATGACGGTAATGGAGATTTCTATGTTACATCGAGATCTGCCGGCGGTCCTGGAGATATTACAAAAATATCACCAACAGGTGTAAAAACGCTTCTTTCTGATAAGGTTGAAGATGTAAGAGGGCTTGAAATGAATGAAGATGGAGACCTATTTGTAGCCGAAGTTTTAGCTGAAAGCAGTTATAATCCGCCTGACAGATTGATAAAAATACCTGCTGGTTCTGATACGCCAATAACTAATTTTATAACAACAGTTACAGAAGCAAGGGGTGTCGCTATTGGTCCTGATGGGAATGTTTATATAGCAGATAAATATAACGGTGAAGTTTTGAAATTTTCACCTTCAGGAGGGACGGGCACGGTTGTTGCGTCACTAAGTTCAAGTATAAATGGTATAGACTTCAATTTATTTGGAGACCTTTTTATTACAGAAGATGATGGAGATACAATTTATAAGGTTCCTGCAGGAGGAAGTACTCCATCTTCATTTGCAACGACGACACATTGGGGAACTACGGGAGTTGCAGTTGATTATAAAGGCAATGTCTATGTAGCAGAGCGTTCTGACCATATTGAAGTTTTTGACCCAGATGGAAACAGTTTAGGTGAGCTCGATCATAGTACATTCGATACTCTTGAAGGCATTGAACTCGACCTTTGCAATAACTTGTATGTTTTGAATAGATATAGCGCAGTTACTCGTCTAACTGCCCCTCCATTGCCAACAAATGCGCCAACTATCGGCTCGATGGATCTCTTATCACTTATTAATGAAGGCGGTAATGATTACATCAATATGGAAATCAAGGGAGTCAATTTTACTTCCAGCCTTGTGGCGTCTGTGGGTGGACAGGCAGTAACTACTGAGTATATAAATGATACGACTATACATGCTCTTGTGCCAGCCAATTTGCTTGCAAAAGAAGGGACGATAGAGGTTTATTTATCAACAAATATTTCACCTTCTCTATATACTCCTTTGGCTGTAACGGCGGAACTTACTTCAAATAAGATTAATTTCCCGATTCCTAAGGAGATCTTTGTCAGCCCAAGTAATCCTTTTGTTCCTCAAGAGGAGACTGAGCAATTTAAAGCATATGTAACAGGTCTTGATAATCAATCTGTAGTTTGGAGTGTCAAAGGTGGAAACAGCTTTGGCACGATTACATCGAATGGACTTTATACAGCTCCTTCAGATATTCCCCCGGATGGCAAAGCTGAAGTTGAAGCAGTTTCATCAGAAGACAGTACACTGAAAGGTTCGGTGGAAGTCAGTCTTGCAAATCTTTTTGGTAAGGTAATCGATGTTCAGACTCAACAAAGTATATCTGGGGCAACCCTTTCAGTGTCAGAGATAACAGATTTATCGCCTTTTACTGCAACTGTTACTTCAAATACAGATGGCAATTATGCCTTTGGATTGCCTGTTGGTGAATACATTTTACAAGTTGATAAGTCAGGATACCAGAGTTATACATCATCCTTCTTTGTAGATTATATTACTTCAACGATTCAAATAAATCCTTCCCTTTCTCCAATTTCGCAAACTGTTGTAGTGGGGAGTGTTTCTGGTAAAGTGACAGACGAAGGCGGTAACCCAATTCCCGGGGCAGTTGTATCAATCAGCGGTGGTCCTCAAACGAATGGTGTTTTTGCAACGGATCAAACCGATTCAAAGGGATTTTATTTTATCGATGCAATACCAGTGACTGACACATTAGGCAATCCCATCCCTGTCTTTACTGTTACAGCCTATGCTGACTCTTATGAAACGTCAATTCAAACGGGAATTACAGTAATGCCAAATGCGAATACATCGAATGTAGATTTTTCACTCGTTCCAGAAGTGTTAGGATCAATAATATTTTCCGATGATTTTGAAACCGACCAATCATGGGTTACAGTTGTTAGCGATACTGTCCCAACAGATACTATTAGTTGGTCGAGAATCAACAATCCTTCTTCAATTGTGAATAGTGCCGTGCCCACTTATGTAACATTGCCGCCGGGCGATACATCTGGAGGTGCTTTACCATCTCCACCAAGCGGTAATTATGTACTTTGGTTCGGCGACCCTGCAACAGGAAATTATATGGGTAAGCAACAGGCAGATGATTATCCAAATAGCGGAGGAATATCTGAATCGTTATTTCACGGTGGAGCGATTTATTCTCCATATTTCTATATTCCTCCAACATCCAATCCAGAGTTGCGCTTTAAATCGTGGTTTGAAATCGAGGGCGTAAATCCGAATCAAATGGGCTATGATAGGATGCGCGTTCTTATTGCACATAGTGGAAGTTTATTTGATCCTCTTTCAGGTGACGAAATACTTCTTCTAAACCCCTATGCTGATCCAGTTGTTGAAATGAATCGTGAAGACAAGCCCTATACATCGTCTGGTTTCAACAAACCTCCTATTTGGTATCGTTATCAATTGGATCTTTCAGCATATAAGGGTGAATATATAAGGATAGTTTTCGCATTTGATACAGTAGATAACCTGTTCAATGGATTTAGAGGATGGCTCATAGATGATGTTGAAGTTGTCAATAAACCTTAGGGTTTGAAAAATCTGTGTGTTGAAGGCGGACATTTCGGAATGTTCGCCTTTTTATTTTTTGAATGAATTAATGAGGAGCAGTAATTTGAGAGGTGTAAGAATTGGCCATTATACTGATCTAAAAGGTGTGACAGGATGTACGGTTTTTCTTTTTGATGATAAAGCGGTTTGTTCCTATTCATTGTTGGGAAATGCAGCAGGGACGAAAGAGCTCACACCACTTGAAGAAAACCACATCGTTGAAAAGATTGATGGAATTTGTATTTCTGGTGGAAGCGCCTTTGGTCTTGATGCTTCTTCCGGTGTGATGAGATACCTTGAAGAAAGAGGCAAAGGATTTGATGCGGGAATTGTAAAGGTACCTATAGTACCTTCAGCGATTATTTTTGACCTTGCCATTGGAGATTTTAAAGCAAGGCCAAATGAAAGAGACGGTTATACTGCATGTGAAAATGCTAAAGAGGAGATTCCTGAAAGAGGGAGTGTTGGTGCAGGCACAGGCGCAACGGTTGG
>RFHX01000012.1 GCA_003695725.1 Candidatus Schekmanbacteria bacterium | reverse complement strand
TTGAGATATGGAATATATCAGTATATAAGTTTCACAAATTTCATTTTCGTGATAAATTTTTCGGTTATGAAAAAAATTCTACAAAAAACGGTCCTATACATAGTACGCTTTATTGGACTTCTGCCATCAACTCTCGTGTACTATCTCTTCTCATTTTTCGCCTATATAACCTTCATAGTTGACAAAAAGCATCGGATAAGGGCGATGGAAAATATTAGGTCTGCATTTCGAAATGAAATGTCGGAAAAAGAGATAAAAAAAAGTGCCTATGAATCTTTCAGAAATATGTTCCTAACCTTTGTGGAGATGTGCAGAATCCCCCGGATAAAGAAAAAAAATCTACATAAATTCATTAGATTTGAAAATTTAGAATATTTTGAAGAGGCATATAAAAGAGGCAAAGGAGTCCTCTTCTGCACTGGCCATTTCGGAAGCTGGGAAATTATGCCCCACTGTTTTGCCTTATGGCACAAGCCATTGCATATCGTTGCCCGCCCATTAGACAGCGATATACTTGATGGCATAGTCAGTTATTTTAGGACTTACTCAGGCAACAGAATCATAAAGAAAAAAAATGCCCTCAAATCAATGGTAAAAATACTCAAAAGTGGAGAAGCGCTTGGCACTTTACATGACCAAAATGTAAAAAGGCGAGAAGGAATCTTTGTCGATTTTTTTGGCAAAGAGGCATGCACAAGCTTTGCTCCTGCCATAATCGCAATAAGGACAGAAGCGGCAATCATCCCGATTTACACTGTAAGAGAAGGAAAAAATAAATTTGTAATGAAGCTTGAGAAGCCAATCATACCTAACACTGACAACAACAGAGATGATGAAATATTCAAGATAACACAAGCTCTTACAAAGAGTCTTGAAGCTATAATCAGAAAATATCCGGGACAATGGTTTTGGGTACATAGAAGATGGAAAACTAAGCCTAAAAAGAATGAAACAGAAAAAGAACGAAGAATGAGAAAAATCAGAAGGCATATAAATGCTGAAAAAAGACAAAGTTAAAAAACTTTTTATCCGCGAATCAAACTGGATTGGCGATGCAGTGATGACACTGCCTGCGCTCAAGGCACTTAGAGAATTTTTCAAAGAAGCACATATTACAATAGGCGCAAAGGAAAGCATAACGACTATTCTGAAAGAGTGCGGCTTAGCAGACAACTATATCACTATCCCGCATCCTGCAAAAGGTCTTGATAAAGCAAGGAAACTGAAGTTGTTAAAAGAATGTGGCAGGGAAAATTTTGATGCGGCAATACTCTTTACCAATTCCTTTGAATCAGCACTCGAGGTTTTCCTTATGAAGATCCCCACCCGCATAGGATATGCGACAGACGGAAGAAGCCTTCTTCTGACACAAGCTGTACCTCTGCCATCCAACTTGGAGGAAATGCATGAAGTCGAATATTTCTCCAATTTGATAAAAAATATTGGCATTGATGTTGATGATGATGAATTAAGGCTCGAACTAAGCAAAAAGGATAAAGAATTTGCAGAATCCTTTTTCAAAGAAAATAATCTTTCGAATAAATTGACAGCTATCATACATACAGGCACTTCAACAAAGGAGAGACAGTGGCATCTTGAAAGATATGCACAAGTATGCAGATATCTTATCGAAAAATATGATGCCGCTGTAATTTTAAGCGGAAGCAAAGATGATATAGAGGACACGAATAAGGTAAAATCTCTTGTAAAAGGGGAAATATTCGATATGGCAGGGAAATTATCTATTTGTCAAACAGCGGCAATAATTGAAAAAGCATCAATTTTCATAGGAAATGACAGTGGGCCTATGCATATTGCCTCTGCACTGAAAACGCCTATTGTTGTGATTTTTGGTCCTGGCAACCATCACAAGACTCATCCCTACACAAAACCTGAACTTTATATACAGGTTAAAAAAGAATTTCAATGCCGTCCCTGTAAACAGAGGTTTTTCAAAGAATGTTCGCCTGCGCCAAGCGGGAAACCTGAATGTATAGAATCAATAGAGGTGAAGGATGTTGTCGATGCCTGTGATAAGATTATCAGCACTTTGGATTTGAATCCAAAACAAAATAGAACCAAACTTTAATTTCCTCTCATAAGCAATGATTCATCTAATTGCCTTCTTTCAAAGATAATTTGGAGAAAATAAGGATATTGTGGAAGATGAAAGCGTAATATGATAGAAAAATGTAAATTTTAAAAAGGATATTTATACAAGGAATAGAGGAATGAAGACAAGAAAACGGGCTGTTTTTATAGACCGCGATGGCACAATGACGGTGGAAGGAGGATATATCAATGATCCCAACAGGTTGACTCTACTTCCTCGTTGTGGAAGGGCTATAAAAAAAATAAATGAAAATGGTATTCTCGCAATTCTTGCTACCAATCAGGCAGGCATAGCAAGAGGATATTTCGATGAAAAAACTCTAAAAGCAACTTTAAAGCGCCTTGAATTCCTGCTTGAGATGGAAGGAGCACATCTTGACGGCATTTATTACTGCTGTCACCATCCTTCTGTGGGAAAACCGCCATACAGGAAAAAGTGCAACTGCCGTAAACCATTGCCGGGAATGCTTCAAAAGGCGGCAAAAGATTTCAATCTTGACCTGTCACAATCTTTCGTAATCGGTGATAAAATTTCAGATGTAGAGCTTGCAAAAAAGGTCAAAGCAAAGTCAGTGGTAGTAAAAACAGGATATGGAGAAGGAGAAATTTGCACAGACAAAATGCAAAAGATTAATCCTGATTTTATTGCAGATGACATATATGACGCAGTAGAATGGATATTGAGTGAGATAAAAAATGATTAAAAAAGATTCTTTAAAGAAAATTCTCAATCGCTTTTCCAAAAAAAGGATTGGGGCAGTCGGTGATTTTATTGCAGATGAGTATATTTACGGTGCAACTGACAGAGTTTCCCGTGAAGCCCCGGTGTTAATTTTGAAATACGACCACGGAGACATCTTTCCCGGAGGATGCGGAAATGCCTGCAACAATCTAAATGCACTCGGCTGTGAAGTTATCCCTTTCGGTGTAATTGGAGACGATGACACAGGAAAGATTCTTCTCAAACAATTTCGAAGCAAAGGCATAAACACAAGCAACCTTTTAAAAGACAAAAAAAGAACGACAGCAAGAAAAACAAGAATACTTGCCGGAGGGCATCATACGGCAAAACAACAGGTAATAAGAATAGATAGGGAAAGCAGATATTTCATCAGCGATTCCATTGAAGCGAAACTTATTGGAAGAATCAAAAAGGAATTGCCAAATTTGGATGCTCTAATCATTTCTGATTACAATTTGGGAGTTATATCAGAAAGATTGATAGAATACATCAATTCCTTAGCAGAAAAAAAAGAAACTATAATCACAGTTGATTCAAGATTCAGATTCAACAGATTTAAAAATATTACAGCTCTGACTCCAAATGAAGTCGAGGCATCGCGGACAACGGGCATTGCCATTGGAGACGACGATGAAAGTCTTATAAAATGCGGAAATGCGCTATTTGACATTACAAACCCTGATGCTTTGCTTATCACAAGAGGAAGGCGCGGGATGTCTCTTTTTGAAAAGAATGGCACAATAACAAGCATCGATGTCTATGGAAAGGATGAGATATCCGATGTAACTGGTGCTGGAGACACAGTAATAAGCGCTTTCACTCTTGCCCTTGCAAGCGGCGCAACCTTTAGGGAAGCAATGATGATTTCAAACTATGCAGGAGGAATTGTAGTAATGAAAAGCGGCACCGCAACAGTAACAAAAGCTGAATTGCTTGCCGCTATCAAGGATGTAGAAGCGACTCCAAAAATAAAATGTCTAAAGAAAAGATAAAAACCCTTGATGAATTGAAGGATATCGTGTCAAAACTTCGTGCAGAAGGGAAAACCATAGTCCTTTCAAATGGATGTTTTGACATTCTTCATGTAGGCCATATAAGATATCTTATGGGCGCAAAAAAAGAAGGCGATATTCTTATTACCGCCCTCAACAGCGATTCTTCGTCTGAGGCGCTTAAAGGGAAAGGCAGGCCTATAATTCCTTTAAATGAAAGAATGGAAATAATCTCTGCAATAGAGTGTGTTGACTTTGTAACATATTTCGAGGAAACTAATGTAGTAAACATACTTTTAGCCTTGAAACCCGATGTGCATGCAAAAGGGACTGATTATACAGTCGATACAGTGCCTGAAAGAGAAACAGTCAAAAGCTATGGAGGAAGAATTGCAATCGTTGGAGACGAAAAAAACCATTCCTCAACGGAGATTCTTGAAAGCATAAAAAAAACAAATCAAAAGAAATTGTTATAAAAGGAGCTTGTTATGGCATTAGACAAAGAATTGCTCGATATTCTTGCATGCCCCCAATGCAAGGGAGACATTCATTTGAATGAGTCGGAAGACGGTTTGATATGCGACAATTGTAAGCTTCTCTACGAAATCAAAGACGATATTCCAATTATGCTTCCTGAAGAGGCAAAAAAGCTGGAATAGTTGATTTTTCATTTTAATGTTTAGTGCCAAGTGTTAAGTGACAGGCAAAAATAAAAAGATAAGCGCTGTCGTAATTACCTTTAATGAAGAAGAAAATATTGAAGAATGCCTAAAATCCCTTTTATGGACAGATGAAATAATCATAGTTGATTCATTCAGCAACGACAATACTGTAGAAATAGCAAAAAGATATACATCCAAAATCTATCAAAAAGTCTTCTCAGGACATATCGAGCAAAAAAACTTTGCCCTTTCTCTTACAAATTACGAATGGATTATTTCATTAGATGCAGATGAAAGGATAAGTAATGGATTAAAGAATGAAATAATTGAGACAATCAATTCGCCTTCTTCCTGTAATGGATATTTTATTAAGCGTGAAAACTATTATTTGGGGAAAAAGATAAATCACAGCGGATGGAATCCTGATTACAAACTTCGACTTTTCAAGAAAGAGTATGCCAAATGGGATGGAATCAATCCTCATGACAGCATTTCCCTTGAAGGGAAAAAAGGATATTTGAAAAATCCTATTATCCATTACACCTACAAAAATCTAACACAGCACTTTTCACAAATTGATTATTTTTCATCTATAGGCGCAAAGGAGTATTATTCAAAAAAGAAACAATGCCGCTTTTATCATCTCCTTCTTCTCCCCTTCATTACTATATTCAAAAAGCTTATCATAAAAGGAGCTTTTCTTGATGGAAGTAGAGGAATTATGATTTCTATGGCTACGGTATTTTCGGAGTTTTTAAAATATGCAAAATTATGGGAATTGAATGAAAGAGAAAGAAGAAGCAAAAAAACTTAGAATTCTTCACATCAACGCTGAAAAGGAATATAGAGGCGGCGAAATGCAGACTCTTCTTTTGTCAAAGAAACTCATAGAAAGGGGGCATCAAAATATTATCTGCTGTCAGCCTGAAAGCGGCATTGAAAAGGAATGCAATAAAGCAAAAGTGCCTTTCTTCACCGTAAAAATGAAATCAGACGCAGACATTATCGCGGCTTTCAAGATAATGAGATGGATATCCAATAATACCATCGATATTATTCATACCCATAATCCACGCGCGCTTGCTATGGGATTTTTCATAAAACTCTTAAATTTTGGAATTCCACACATTTACACGAGAAGAATTGATTTCCCTTTAAAGAGTGGTGTTTTATCAATGATGAAATATAACAGAGGAGCGGACAAAATCATTGCGCTATCCAATTCAGTCAAGGATTCACTTTTGAAAGGAGGCGTCGATGAAAATAAGATTGTATTGATTCGAGGTGGTATAGAAAAAGAGAGATTTCAAAAAAAAAATTTGTCATATAGTATAAAAGAAGAATTTTCTCTCCCCAATGACGCTTTCATACTCGGCACAGTAAGTCATCTTTCAAAGCACAAGGGACATTCACTTCTTTTGGAAGCAGTGGAAAAGATTGCTCAAAAGGGAAAAAATGTCTTTCTCATTATCGTTGGTGAAGGTCCTCTAAAAAAGGAATTGAAACTGGAATGCAGAAAAAGAAATATTGAAGAAAGAGTAAAATTTGCGGGGTTCAGGAAGGATGTGGAAAACCTTATTTCTCGATTCTATATTCTTATACATCCCACAATCGAAGGTGAAGGTTCACCCTCAGCAATCAAAGAGGCGATGATTTGCGGCATCCCTGTCATTGCATCCGATATACCTCCAATAAGAGAAATAATAAGGGATAAAGTAGAAGGTATACTCGTCAAGGCAGGAAAAAGTGAAGAAATTGAAAAAGGCATTCTCTCTTTAATCGATAATCCAACTCTTCGTCAAAAACTTTCACAGGCGGCGCTCAAAAAAGCTGAGAAAGAATTTGACTTAGATGAAGCAGTGTTAAGGACGGAACATCTTTATTATGAAGTTTTGAAAAACTATGAATCTTATAAATAATTCATCGGCTAAGGGATTGAAGATTGCCTTTGTCCACTCTAAATATTCAACTGTAGGAGGGACTGAAAAGTATCTTTTCAGAATTACAAAGGAATTGTCGAAACGAGGCGCTTGTGTTGATTATTATACTTCTAAAATCGAAACTGAGCCGATCAAAGGTATTCATATCCATAAAATTGGTGCAATAAAAAAACCGGCATCAGCATTTCTTCTCTCTTTTCTATTGACCTCATCATCAGCCCTGAAAAACAAGAAATACGACATTATTCAATCATCAGGAAAAACAATTCCCGCCAATATATATAGATTAGGAGGAGGATTACATAACGATTATATCTCCAATAAAGGAGGAGGAATATCATCTTTCAGTTTTCACAGTTTGATGGTTCGACTCATTGAGAAAAATATATTCAGCAGAAAAAAATTCAGAAAACTGATTGCTCCTTCAAAGAGAATCAAAAGTCTTCTTGTAAGAAAATATTTTATTGAAGAAGAAAAAATAGAAGTGCTCTACAATCCCATCCTCATAGATATCGTCTCTGAGGAAGAAAGGCAAAAACGAAGGAAATCTTTTAGGAGTGCTCATAATATAGGTGAAGATTCTTTGTGTTATCTTTTCGCCGCAGGAAATTTTTCTTTAAAGGGATTGAAGGAATTGATAAATGCTTATTCATTCCTTCCTGACGAAATAAAAAATAAAAGCTATGTCATAGTTGCAGGAGGCGGCAATAAAAAAAGATATTTATCCTTGTTGAAAGAAAGAAAGATCGAAGATAGATTTATCTTTCTTGGCAAAATTACAGACGAAATGCAGGATATTTATTCATCTGGAGATATACTAGTTCATCCCACTCATTATGACCCTTTCTCTAATGTATGCCTTGAAGCAATGGCTTATGGGATTCCTGTAATTACAACAGCCATAAATGGATTTTCTGAAATCATTGAAAACGGCAGTGAAGGATATGTAGTTTCGAAACCTGATGATATCGTGGAAATTTCAAATTTGATGAATGAATTGGCAAAAGATGAAATTAGAAAAGAGATGTCAAAAAGATGTAAATCAAAATCAGGAAATTTTGATATTGATAAACATATGAATTGCCTTATCAACATCTACAATGAGGTAAAAGATTGAATAAAAGAGATGTCTTATAAATTTTAATTTTGAATCTTCAAAAAAAATGATGATTCCTGTTCTTACATATCATTCAATAAGCCAGTATTCCAAAATTACTCCTACTTGTTTTGAAGAACATTTGAAATTCCTATTGAATTCAGGATACTCATTTCGATTTGCAAGCGAACTTCCAGAAAAAATTAACAATGCAAAAGCAACCTCCAAAGAAATAGCAATGACAATCGATGATGGGTATTATGATGTATATGAATATGTTTTTCCTTTGATTAAGAAATATGGAGTAAAGATTACAGTTTTTTTGATAACTTCAAGAATAGGCAATCACGATGGCGAGGTTTTGGATGCTCATAAAGCTCATCAACAATATATAGAAAAGCAGAAAAAAAGTGGTTTTCTAAATATTGACAACATAATTGAAATGCAAAAATCAGGAATAGTTGAATTTCAATCCCATAGCCACAGCCACCTACTCCATTATTCAAACAATAAGATTCATTCCTTCTATAATCCTGATTTCATTCATCACTGGTCATTGCCCTATGCGGCAAATCATTATCTTGTGACAGGAATGCCTTTATATCGCCTTTATCCATCCCTTGCCTTCAAAAGATTTTTGCCGTCAAAAAAATCATTAAGAAGAGTATCGGAAAAATGTAAAGAGATTCTTGCGGAGAAGAATCTACCTTCAAATTGGGAGAAGGTTGAAAAAAAACTCCATATCTTTTGTAAAAGAGAGAAGAATAATTATCTATCTGATGATGAATCAATGGAATCAGAAAGCAATTACATTAAACGAATAAAAAATGATTTGAAAAGGTCAAAAGAACTCATAGAAGAAATTGTATCCGCAAGAGTCGAACTAATGAGTCTCCCATGGGGAGTCTACAACAGTGCCCTTTTGCAGATTGCGGAAGAAGTTGGCTATAAATTGGCATTTTCTCTCGAAAGCAAAAGAAAAACATCTTTTTTATATCCTCGCATTGTAATCAATAAAGGGAATATTCAAGAATTAGAGAAAAGACTTTCGCCTATAAACGGTTTCTTCAAAAAGGTATCCTATTTTTTCATCGATTCTCAAAAGAATTATTGGTCGCCTCAAAAGGAAAAGAAGGAAAATTGAAAATCCATATTTCTTTTACATAAAATTAACATATTAAATCTTGACACTTTTATTCAAGAAAAATAACAAAAAGAGTGTAGGAGGAAGATAAACCCTTCATAAAAAATTTTTTTTTAAAGGAGGCAAATATGGAGACTAAATGTCTTATATGCAGTAAAGAAATAAAAATCAAAGACGCAATGGAATTGAATGAAAAGTATTTTTGTTCTTCCACTTGCTTATCCAAATATAGAGAAGAGATAGGTGAAAGGCAGTTTGACAAAGAGAGTCTTGCTACCTTCGAGAAGAAAAAAAGCTCGGGATGGATTCCTGAAAGAGCTTTAAAGTATATCCATATGTGCCAAAGCTGTAATAAAAAGTTGAGAGAAACCTGCAAAAGTCTTGAAGCCGTATCTGGGGCAAGCCGTTTTAAAATAGCAAAAACAGAAACAATGGAATGGTGTTGTCATGCAAGATTCAATCTTAGTTCTGCTCTTGCTGACGGCACTGTGCCAATAGAAACAGCGCAAAAGGTTCAAAAACTTGCAGAAGACATTGCAAAAGACCCCTCCCTTGCAGATAAAATAGTTCGTCCTGATTCATTGAAGAAGAAACTGCAGAAGCCGGACGGTCTTCACGGAATTACAACAGTCCTCTATGACCTTGCATTTGCAGAACTTGCAGTAAATACAGAATACAAAAAACTTGAAGAAAATCCTCCTGCAGTAGAAGGAGAGAATATGTTTCACTATGCCGCATGTCTCGAGTGCGACCCTGTATTTGGAGCAGAATGCGAAGAGCAAGCTGTTGAAAAGGAAGTGAATGAATGTGTTGACAAAGTACAGGCAATGACCAATTCACTTTGGTGCCAGCATGCTCTTCATTCGATGTCAGCTCTGCTTCTGAACAAGAATGTAGATGATGAGAGGATGAAGGGCTTGATAAATTTAGCAGAAAAGGTTGCTGAAGAAAAGGGTCATCCGGGAGTTACAACAAGTGATATGTTCATTGCTTTAGGAAGAGCCGCCACCTAAGATTTTCAAGGGGGTTCAGGATTTTAAAACTACCCTCTGATTGCTTTAAAGCCTGACCCCTTTCTATTACACTCTTGCCGTTTATCTCCAAAAGGCGATATACTTGCCAAAAAAGCAAATAACTGGCATCTTGATTTTGTCAGAATCAATCTTTGAATCGCTATGGAGAAAATAAAACCGATAAAAGTTCTTCATACAATAAGCGTGAAAAACCTTACAGGCGCCGCGCAACCGCTTTTTCTCCTTCTTAAGGAATTGAATTCTAAAGATGAAGTAAAAGTTTCTGTAATATCGCCTGTATCGAAAGGGAATCTATCTGACAAATTGAGAAATGAAGGCTTTCGCCTCTATAAAAACATCGACCTCTACTCAGGAAAATCACCTCTCGCTCTTATGTCAGAAGTATACAATCTTGCAAAACTGATTGATATAAAAGGTATCGATATAATCCACTCGCATCTTTCACATGACAATTGGGTAAGCGCTTTTGCCTCGATGCTATCGAAACGAAAACCACCTGTCATAAGGACGCTCCATAACAGCAAATCAACGGTAAAAAGAAGCAATTATAGGATTCTTTATAATAATCTTAATTCAAAGCTCATATGTATTTCAGACATTCTTAAAGCGAAACTCATAGAAAACTATAGTTCATTGGCTTCAAAAACCTTATCAATCCATGCATCAGTTGACACAAGCAGGTTCAACAAAGACATTTCATCTGATAGCTTTCTCAACAAATTCAAACTTAAAAAGGAGGACGGAATAATTGGAATGGTAGCCCGCTTCAAAAAAGGGAGAGGGCATAATGAATTGATTTCACTCTTCAAAAAGGTCTTGAATAATTTCCCCAAAGCAAAGCTTTTACTGATTGGAAAAGGTGAAGAAAAGAAACGAATGGAAAAGGCTGTAGTTGAACTAAATATCAGTAATTCTGTAATATTCACAGGTTATCTCAAAGACGAGCTTCCAAAAGCTTACCGTGCTATGACTGCAGCTTGCGTCCTTGAAGAAGGAAATGACGGCAGTATGAGGACCATACTTGAATCAATGGCATGCGGCACTCCTGTAATATCACTTAACAAGGGCTCTGCCGCTGAAATCATCTCCAACGAAAAAACAGGATTTATTGCAAACAATTTAGATGAACTGGAAAAGCATATTACCACACTTTTAGCCAATCAAAATCTTGCTCTTTCAATGGGTGAAAAGGCATCGAAATTTATCAAAGAAAACTACTCGCCTCCATTAGAAGCTGAAAAACATATAAAGGTCTATCAGGAAATACTCAGAAATCCTTCTGTCCGATAATCTTTTCATTGAACCGTTCAATAGCCGCAGAAATTCTCTGTGAAAGTTCAAGTATCCATGAGCTTTTATCTCGCGATACCCTTTCAAAAAGATATAGTCCAATGGCAAAAAAGATTAAATCAGGAAACCAAGTGCTTATTACCGGATTCAAGACTCCCTCCTCTCCCATTCGTTTGCCGCCCATAAAAACGACAAAAAAGATTATCATAAGAAGAATGCATATCACATATCCCGGCTCACGGCTGCTTCGTTGAAAGATGATTCCAAAGGGGATTCCAAGAATTCCAAATACAAGACACATAAAGGGTATTGCAAATTTCTGATTCAAACTGATAAGGATTGTATTATATTCACTATCACCTTCATTGTATTTGGAAAGCTCCCCAATAAGACTATTCACGGACATCATTCTATAGGATTTCTTCATAGTATTGTTAATCTGTTTCGATAAATCAATTCTAAAATCAAAATCTTCAAAACGAAGCATTCGATATTCATTAGTTACATCTCCTCTGATATGGATTGTGCCATCTTCAAGAGCAATCTTGGTATATGAACCTTCCCCTGATGAAGGCAAAATTTTTCCTTTTCTCGCAAAAATTACTTTTTTGTGCTTCTCATCCCTGCTATCAGAAATCAGCACTCCCTTTAACTTCCCATTCGAATCGATATCTTCAGCATAAATGACAAGCCCCTCTGTTATCTCATTAAACATTACCGGCTTAAGCCCAATCGTTGCGCTCGAGCGCAAAACTTCAATGGATTGCTCCTTGAATCTCTCATATGCGCGCGGTGCTACATCTGTCATAATGATTGTAGCGGCAAGCCAGCATATGGCTGAAAAAAATATAACGGGTCTCGCAATGCGGTAAAGACTTATTCCTGACGCTTTCAAGGCATCTATCTCCCTGTCGGATGACAATCTCACCATAGCTGAAATTACAGCGAAAAAAAGGGCAATCGGGATAATGAATCCTAAAAATTGCGGAACGATATAACTTATCATCAACACCATATTGATAAACCCCGCACCCTTATTTATAAGCAATTCCATCAAGGTGCCCAGATTCCCCAAAACAACGAGCATCGTGCAAATGAGCAGAAGAGAAAGAAAGGGGACAATAATCTCACTAAAAATGTAGCGGTCTAAAACATTTATTTTGAATGAAAACCTCATTTCAATTTCTCTGTCTCAATTTTTTGATACCAAGAGTACTTTTCTTTTATCTAAACTTCAAATGAGCAAAATACAATGATTGGCTATCTCAATGCAATATTTTTTTAGGGTAAAAAGGAAGAAATCCTGAACATTTTTGCCATTTGCTTCAAAAAATGCATATTTTGAATTTCAAATCTCCCTTATGACCTAATAACCTATTGATTAATAAGATATATTTTTCAGCATACTTTGCTATTCCTTTATCTCTTGACATGGTTATACGGCTCTGATAATTTTCATTTTCAGTTTCAAAAATTCTGGCTAATCGATGAAGTAAAACAGTAAATTTTGGATGTGGAGGATTAGATGAAAATGGTTATCAAGGATTATTTGCTGGCACCCGGTCCAACTCCTGTTCCGCCTGATGTTTTATTGAGAATGGCTGAACCGATTATTCACCATAGAGCACCCGTATTTTCTGAACTCTTTGAAAGAGTAAGAGAAGGCTTAAAATATGTATTTCAAACAAAAAACGATGTTATCGTTCTTGCATCATCAGGTACAGGCGCTATGGAAAGCGCAATTGTAAATACATTGTCATCTGGAGACAAGGCATTAGTTGTAAACGGAGGAAAGTTTGGCGAAAGATGGGGGCTCATATGTAAAACATATGGTGTAAATCCTATTATAGTCGATGTCGAATGGGGAAAAGCTGTTGATCCACAGATTGTCGAAGACCATCTCAAAAAAGACCCGGAAATCAAAGCTGTATGTGTTCAGGCATCTGAAACATCGACAGGTGTAAAGCACGATGTAGAAGCACTTGGGAAAATTGTGGCTCAAAGAGAAAACACCATTCTGATAGTTGATGGAATAACAGGTATAGGTGTTTTCGATATAAAAACTGATGAATGGAATCTCGATGTCGTTGCAGGCGGCTCACAAAAAGCCTTTATGCTTCCGCCGGGGCTTGCCTTCATTACATTGAGCGACAAAGCATGGAAATTTGCAGAAACTTCGAATCTTCCAAAGTTCTATTTTGACCTTAAAAAGGAAAGAAAAAATCATCTCAAAAATCAAACATCATATACTCCAGCTGTCTCACTGATTATGGGACTCGACCAAGTCTTGACAAGAATCAAAGAGGAAGGACTTGAAAATGTTTTTGCACGCCATCAGAAACTCGCCTTAGCCACTAGGGAAGCAATGAAAGCTTTAGGGCTTGAACTTTTGGCTGACCAACCAAGTGATGCAGTAACAGCAGTCAAAGCTCCTGAAGGAATAAGCGGCGGGGATATTGTAAAAACACTTCGCAACAAATATCGTATGACGATTGCCGGTGGACAAGAACATCTAAAGGGGAAAATTTTTAGGATTGCTCATCTTGGCTATTCTGACCAATTCGATGTAGTAAATGCTGTCTCCGCTGTAGAACAAACTTTGAAGTCTTTAGGTTATCCTGTTGAATTGGGGAAAGGCGTTCAAAAAGCCCTCGAAATTCTTGGAAACTAAAAATAAAAGGAAATTGAATAATGAAGGTATTAATCAGTGATAAAATTTCGCCCGAAGCTATTGAGATTTTCAAGAAAAACGGGAAGATAGAAGTTGATTACAATCCTGAAATAAGCCATGAAGATTTAATCAAAGAAATTGGAAAATACAGTGCTCTTGTAATTAGAAGCAGAACAAAGGTTAAAGCTGATGTAATAGAAAAAGCAGACAATCTCAAAGTGATTGGGAGAGCTGGAATCGGTGTTGACAATGTCGATATAGATGCCGCAACATCGAAGGGTATTCTTGTAATGAATACTCCCGGAGGAAACACTGTAACAACTGCTGAACATGCCCTTTCTATGATGATGTCGCTTGCAAGGAAAATTCCCTTTGCCTGCGCTTCTATGAAAGAAGGAAAATGGGAAAAGTCTAAATTTATGGGTGTCGAACTTTTCAATAAAACCTTAGGCATCATAGGGATGGGAAGAATTGGTTCTATCGTTGCTTCAAGAGCAAATGGCTTGAAGATGAAAGTTATAGCATACGACCCTTACCTATCCGAGGAAAGCGCTCAAAAACTCAATGTCCAGCTCGTAAATCTCGATGAACTTTTGGAAAAATCAGATTTCATCACCATACACACTCCTCTCAATGAAGCAACAAAACATATAATAGGAAGGGAAGCCCTTAAAAAAGTAAAAAAAGGCGTAAGAATTATCAACTGCTCGAGAGGCGGGACTGTTGATGAAGATGCACTGCTTGAAGCTCTGAATGATGGGCGTGTAGCAGGTGCGGCGCTCGATGTCTTCGAAGAAGAGCCGCCAAAAAAATTAGACATTGTAAAACATGAAAATGTTATCTGCACACCTCATCTTGGAGCTTCCACTGTTGAAGCGCAATCAAATGTAGCAATAGCAATAGCTGAGCAAATCTCCGATTATCTCCTAAACGGCACGATTAGAAATGCTGTCAACTTCCCATCTATTGAACCGCAACTCGCAGAAAAGACCAACATCTTCATCGAATTAGGAGATAAACTTGGCAGCTTTGTATCTCAGATTGCAGAAGGCAGATTCAAGGAAATCAACATTGAATACAGCGGTGAAGTTACTGAGCTCAACACTAGTCCTATTACAGCAAGTATAGTACAGGGTGTATTGAAGCAGATATTGAAAAGCGCCAATCCTGTCAATTCGCTTCTCCTTGCAAAAGAAAGAGGAATAAAGATTGCTGAAACAACATTGAGCGAGCAAAAGGTATTTGCAAACCTAATATCAGTCAAACTCACTACTGACAAAGAAGCATATTCTGTTGCAGGTTCAGTTTTTCATCAAAATATGCTAAGAATAGTAAAAATTGGAGAATACTTTCTTGAAGCTCCTGCGGCTGGTACAATGTTGGTCTTCTCCAACTATGACAAACCCGGTGTAATAGGAAGAGTGGGAACAATAATGGGCGAAGCAAACATCAATATAGCAGGAATGATTCTCGGAAGGTCAGCACCCGGAAAAGAAGCTCTTTCCATTGTAAATGTTGATAATGAAATACCTGAATCAGTTGTTGAAAAAATAAAGCAACTCCCAAACGCCCTCAGCGTTAAGGTGGTCAAGTTATAAATCAGGATATTACGAGAATGGCAAATACATTAGTAATCGGCTCACAATGGGGCGATGAAGGGAAAGGCAAGATAGTTGACCTCATAAGTGAAAAATCAGACATCATTTGCAGATATCAGGGAGGTCCAAACGCAGGCCATACAGTTGTAATTGGAGACCAAAAATTTATATTCCATCTTCTTCCTTCCGGTATTCTTCATCGAGGGAAAAAGTGTGTCATAGGTAATGGTGTTGTAATAGACCCGGCAACAATGGAAGAAGAAATCTCTATGATTGAAAAATCGGGGATTACCATAAACGACAATCTCAAAATAAGCGGCAACGCCCATATCATAATGCCTTATCACAAGATTTTAGACCAGCAGAATGAAACAAAGAAAGGAAAATCTAAAATTGGGACGACAATGCGCGGTGTTGGTCCTGCCTACACTGACAAGGTAAGCAGAATGGGAATTCGTGTTTGGGATATTCTCGATGAAAAAATTTTTATGGAAAAGATAAAGGCAAACTTGGAAGAAAAGAATTTTATAATTACCAATCTTTACAACCAACCGCCATTAGAGGAAAAAAAGATTTTCGATGATTATATGAAATACAAAGAGCGAATCGAGAAGCACATAGTAGATGCCTCTCTCTACTTGAAGGAGGCAATCAACAAAGGATTGTCTATCATCTTTGAAGGCGCTCAGGGTACAATGCTTGACATCGACCATGGAACTTATCCATTTGTTACATCTTCCAACACAACCGTGGGCGGTGTGTTGACAGGATTGGGAATTCCTCCTCGTTATATCAATAACATTCTCGGAATAGCAAAAGCATATACCACAAGAGTAGGTGCAGGTTTTTTCCCAACAGAATTGAATGATGCTGATGGAGATGCATTATGTGATATCGGCGCTGAATTTGGAGCCACTACGGGGAGGCAAAGGCGTTGCGGATGGCTCGACCTCGTTGTCCTGAAATATGCTGTATGGGTAAATGGAATCAATTCCTTTGCAATAACAAAACTCGATGTCCTTGACAATTTCAGCGAGATAAAAGTCTGTATAGCATACGATATAGATGGAGAAAGAGTAACCGACTATCCAACAAATCCGTCTGCAGCAAACAAAATAAAACCTATTTACAAAACTTTCAAAGGGTGGAAGAAGGAAATCAAAGGGATAACTGAATATTCAAAACTTCCTCCTGAATGCAGAGACTATCTCGAATTTATTGAAGAATATACCGGCTGTAAAATAAAGATTATTTCAACTGGTGTTGAAAGAAACGATGTCATTATGGTCAATAACTAACTGTTGACTTCACTTCTATCCTCTTTGTCCAAAGATCAGAGTTCCCACTCTTACAATTGTCGCACCTTCCTCAATGGCGACTTCAAAATCATTTGACATTCCCATTGAAAGCTCTTTCATCTCAATGCCTTCAACATTTATCGAATTTATTTCATCCCTTAATTCTCTCAGTTCGATAAAATATCTTCTTGAATCTTCAGGATCTGTACTGAATGGAGGCATTGTCATTAGCCCTTCAACAGAAATATTTCTTAATTTTCCTATCTCGGTGATTTCTTCAATGAGACTCTCTTTTGAAAATCCATATTTGCTTTCTTCTCCTGAAAGATTTACTTCAAGAAGTATCTTTTGCTTTATCCCTTTCACTCCTGCGCGTTTGTCGATTTCCTTACAAAGCTTCAAAGAATCGACTGCCTCGATGAAATCAAAATTACCTACTGCATATTTTACTTTGTTTGTTTGAAGATGTCCTATAAAATGCCAGCTTACTTTTTTTGTGAAGGATTCAATCTTTTTTACTGCCTCCTGAATATAATTCTCACCGAATATCCGTGCTCCTGCATCATAGGCTTCTTCAATCTTCTCCAAAGGAAATGTTTTAGAAACAGCCACAAGAGTTATTTCAGAAGGATTTCTACCTGTTTTAATAGCGCTCTTTTCAATTCTATCTAAAACCTTTTTATAGTTTTCTAAAATAGCAGACATATAATTCTCCCCTTTTTCTTCAATAGAGTATTTGACATATTCTTAAAATATGTTTCTTAAATATCAACAATTAAAATAATAAATTATTTTCTTTAGGAGAATAATTATGGCAAGCAAAAAAATAAAAATTACATTTGAGAATTTTTCAATAACCGGATTATTGCACGAAACATCAACAGCAGAAAAAATTTTAAAAGCACTTCCCATAAAATCAAAGGCAAACCTTTGGGGTGACGAAATTTACTTCTCTGTAAATATTGATGATAAACTTGATGAAACAGCAAAGGAAGAAGTGAATGAAGGCGATATCGGTTTTTGGCCTGAAGGTCCTGCCCTTTGCTTCTTCTTTGGACCTACACCAATTTCGCCTCCCGGAAAAATCCTTCCGGCAAGCGCAGTAAATATAGTAGGCAAACTGGAAGGTGACCTATCGCAACTAAGAACTGTAAAAAATGCAGAAACTATAAGGATAGAATTGGAAGAATAACAAAGGTTTGAAGAATATTTTCTCACATAAGGATGATAAAGCTCTACCCTTGATTGAGAATGAAACTTAAAAGGTAAAGTTGAAAGAACAACTTTTAAATTCTGGCAATAGTAATTCGAATTGTGAAATCCTATTTATTTGAAACAATGAAGGCGTCAAATCCCTCTTTTGAAAGCTTCTTCATAACATTATTAGCTGAATTTGGCGTCTTGAAGTGTCCAACTTTAACCCTATAATAAGTATTCTTTCCATCGTTATATTTTTCTATAAAAGCTGACCCATACTTTTTTGCAAGTTTATTTTTTAATCGGACTGCATTTTTCTTATAAATGAAGGAGCCAACCTGAATTGAATAGTCCCCTATCCATCTTTTTTTCTTTACATTGGCTTCTATCAATACTTCAGTTAATCCTTCTTTGGCAAATCCTAATTTCTTTGCCGCTCCATAACTCAAATCAATAATTCTTCCTTTTACAAAGGGACCTCTGTCATTTATTCTTAGAACAATACTTCTGCCGTTTCTCAAATTTGTAACTTTACAAACAGTCCCCAAAGGGAGTGTCTTATGTGCCGCACTTATGCCATACATATCATAAACTTCACCGCTTGCAGTAAGTCGTCCATGAAATTTCTTTCCATACCACGATGCTATTCCTCTTTCACGGTATGTAACCTTTGATACTTTTTTTGTTTCTTTCTTTTCAGGAATAGATATAGCGCAAGATAAAAAAGATAATATAGAAAGGATACACAAAAATCGTTTAATGTCTTTCTGCAGACGGATATTTTTTGAAATGGAGTTCTTCATCTATAAATTTCTGTTTGTTAAAGCCTGTAACAACTCTAAAAATGAGAGAATAGCTATACC
>RFHX01000011.1 GCA_003695725.1 Candidatus Schekmanbacteria bacterium | reverse complement strand
TCTGTACAGAGATTGTGAAAAGCATTAATTCTTTTGATTTTAAAAGAAATCTAAGAAAATATCTCAATGAAAACAGATTGAATAATTTGGATTTTTTAAAAAAATATGAATCAATCATCATAGACGGCATTAAGCACTATAGGGTTAAATATGATGAGCAAAGAAGAAGAGCGTTGGATTCTGCAGAAAGCTTCTGGAGCTATGTCAAGAGAAGGTTGTCGAAATTCAATGGAATACCTAAGAAAGCGTTCTATCTGCATTTAAAGGAGAGCGAATTTAGATATAATGAAAAAGATAAGATTTATGAAAAACTGCTTAAAATTTGGAAAAAGTTCTAATCAAGGACAAGAAAAAGAGTAACAAAATTATTTTAAAGAATATTTATGCACTACATAGATTCAATACCTTCGTTATAGAAAGTTGGAAACTAAAAATTGTGATTTCTGAACTTTTAAAGGAGGGAGGATGTCTATGAATAGTGTAAGAGATATTAAAGATTCCTTTTACAGACAAACTTTCAAGTATTTAGCAAATTTTTCTAATCATATTTCTGATGAAAAACTAATATCTTCTTTAAGTCCTTATATAAATGCCATTCAATATGAAGAAGGGCGCGATTTTTTAAAGAGTATAATATTAAACAGCAAACGCTTCTTTCCCAAATGTTCAAAACCCGTAAGAGAAAAAATGGCAGTCAACCTTTTTTGCAATCTTGGATTTTTGAGTACAAAAAGAAGGGAAGATTTTTTGAAGAGAGAAGGTTTTTATCCACCTCTTTTGATGGTAATAAGCCCAACAATGCGCTGTAATCTACAATGTTATGGTTGTTATTCAGGCAATTACAGCAAAGAAAACGATTTGCCCTTTGATGTGATTGATAGAGTCATTACAGAAGGGAAAAGATATGGCATTTATTTTGTTGTCATTTCAGGCGGAGAGCCATTTTTAAGAGATGATATTCTGGATATATTTGAAAAACATCCGGATGTATATTTTCAGGTTTATAATAATGGTTCGATGATTTTGAAAAAAGACCTTCCCTCAAAATTATCAAAGCTTGGAAATGTTCTTCCCTGTATAAGTGTAGAAGGATTTGAAAAAGAAACCGATAGGAGGAGAGGCAAAGGGACATTTAATAATATTCTTGATGCAATGAGTGCCTTAAAAGATGCGGGCTGTTTATACGGTATTTCAGTTACGACAACGAGAGAAAATAATGAACTTGTTTCAAGTGAAGAATTCGTAGATTTTTGGATTGAAAAAGGATGCTTTATTGCTTGGTATTTTAGCTATATGCCCATTGGCAGATGTCCTTCCCTTGATTTAATGCCTACTGCAAGACAGAGAATGGAAAGAAGGGAAAGGATAATGGAGATGAGGAAAAGAAAACCCATTGTCCTTGCCGACTTCTGGAATGACGGTCCATCAGTTGGCGGATGCATTTCTGCGCGTGTATATTTTCATATAAATTCCAATGGAGATGTAGAACCTTGTGTTTTTTCACAATTTGCAGTCGACAACATAAAAGAAAAAACACTTGTGGAAGTTTTGAAATCAGACTTCTTTAAAGCTATTAGAGAAAAGCAGGAGGGCATTACGAATCGCTTAAAACCTTGCCTAATTATCGATAATCCCAATGTACTTCGTGAGGTTGTTCATAGCTGTAATGCAAAAGCTACTCAAGATGGAGGAGAAGCACTAGTAACAGATATGGCGCCTGAGCTCGATAAATATGCAGAAGAATTTGGCAAGATAGCTGATGAAGTATGGCGGCGCGACTATTTAAGCAAGGAGAATATCAGAGAATCTATTCAAGAACCACAGCATTCAGTATCAGGAAATTAACTGGAATTTTTGAAAGAAAATCCTCCTCACTTTTGATGTGAGGGGGATTTTTTATTATTCTTTAGTAACTATAAAGTTTTCCGTAAGGCCTATGGCTTATGGGGACAATCTTTGTAAATGGTTTTGACATTATTTCATCAAAATCTAAGTCAAGGTCATCAGCATATTCCTTTAAGATTTTTCCAAATTCTTGCATATCCTTTTCAGTAAAATCCACAATTCCAACCTCTTTGCCTAGTGTCCTTTCATCGACTTCACCGCGTATGTATATAACTCCTCCATGCATGCCTGTACCTAAATAATCACCGGTTAGGGGTCTATTATCATTTTCATCGAGTCCTAAAACGGCAAGAACTCCTCCTGCCATATATTCACCTAAAAAATCACCTGCTCTTCCGCCACAGATGATATATGGCACGGTGTTTTTATAAGCTTTCATATGAATTCCAACTCTGTATCCTACATCACCTTTTATGAAAATCTTGCCTCCTCTCATTCCATATCCAATGACATCGCTTGAATGTCCCTTGACAATTACTTTACCATTGTTCATCGTATTGCCTACTGCATCTTGTGCATTATCGTTGACGATAATTGTAGGTCCATTCATAAATGCTGCAAGGTCATTCCCCGGTACACCATTAATTACAATGGTTACCTTTGCCTCAATCCCATCTCCAATATAGCGCTGACCATTTACATTATTGAGATGAATTTCTTTACATTTTAGATTGTAAATAGCATCACGGATTTTTTCATTTAATTCTCTGTAATAGATACCTTTTGCGTCTATTACTATTTTTTCACGCTTTTCCATTTTTCCTTTTCCGTTGTCCGGTTCGATTCTCCCTGACTCTATCAAAGTATCTGCATCCATTTTCTTATTTCTCAAATATTATTTTCCTGCCGGTTTTACACCCAAAATATCCAATGTTTGAGCGTCTAAACCAATACCTCTCAATCTTTCTCTACTGCCGCGCAGAGATTCAATAGCATTAAGTCCAAGACTTCCTAAAACTTCTTTTATTTCAAATTTCCATGCTTTGAGCATATTAATAAGTCTTTCGGCAGCAATTTCAGGGTCAAGCCTTCTTGCTAATTCAGGCCTTTGTGTTGCAATTCCCCATGCGCATTTACCCATATGGCATGTTTGGCAAACTCTGCATCCAATTGCTACTAGAGCCGCTGTGCCAATCGCAACGGCATCTGCACCAAGAGCTATTGCTTTAATTGCGTCTGCACTTGACCTAATACTGCCTGCCGCTATAATTGATGCTTGATTTCTTATTCCTTCTTCACGCAGTCTGTCATCAACTGCCGCAAGGGCAAGTTCCAATGGTATTCCAACATGGTCCCTAACAATCTTGGGAGAAGCACCAGTACCTCCCCTGAAACCGTCTAAATAAACTATATCAGCACCAGCGCGGACAATACCGCTTACAATGGCTGCAACATTATGGACAGTTGCAATCTTAACTGATACCGGCTTGTAATTAGTTGCTTCCTTTATTGCATAAATCAACTGCCTGAGATCCTCGATGGAGTAAATGTCATGATGAGGAGCAGGTGATAATGCATCGGTGCCTATTGGTATCATACGAGTTTTTGAAATGTCAAGTCCGACTTTTTCTCCCGGCAAATGGCCACCTATTCCCGGTTTTGCTCCTTGGCCTATTTTTATATCGACTGCAATTCCTCTCTTAAGATATTCGGCATGAACGCCAAATCGTCCTGATGCGCATTGCACAATCATATAGTCACTATAATCATACAAATCCTTATGAAGTCCGCCCTCTCCTGTATGCATAACAATGCCCATTTCCTTTGCAGTCATCGCCATTGCTTTATGGGCATTCAAACTAATGGAACCATAAGACATAGGTGAGAAAACAACGGGCATTTCAAGTTTTATATTTTTGGGAGGTTTTTCTTTTAATTTAATTTTTCCGTCGGCTGTTTCTTCAAACTGCAAAGAATCAGGTTTTTTCCCTAAATATGTCCTCAATTCCATCGGTTCTCTTAATGGATCGATAGAAGGATTTGTAACTTGACAGGCATCAAGGACTAAATGGTCCCAAATAATCTGATAGGGCAAATCATTCCCCATACCAGTAAGAGGAATGCCTCCTGTTTCTGCCTGTTTCCAAATATCTAAACGATGCCTGTTGGTCCAGTTGAAACTTTCTTTGAAATCAACAGGGTTTTTTCGTACAGTTATTACATTTTCAGGACAGAAAACGATACATCTGTGACATGCAACACATTTAAAGTGGTCGGCAACCACTCTATCGCTGAAACTAAGCGCTTCGTAACTGCAATTCATTATACAGCGCTTACACCGCCTGCATCTTGTATGGTCTATTTCGACTCTAAACTCTGGAATAAGGTAGCTTTTTCTCATTTTTAATTCTTTTCATCACTATTCAGGTTAACAATTACTGGTTCTCCTGCTCTTGGATACCACACTCTTTCCGGCTTTGGACAAATTTCCCTGATTGCTGATTCTTCTGATGCCATATAAACCATATCTCCATTTTCTGCGCAAACAAGTGGACGCAGTTTTATTCTATCATTAAGCCCTATCAGACCATTGCTGTGTCCAAATAGAATTGCAAAAGGTCCATTCAAAAGAGCACTACCATATACCATTCTCAACCATGTATAAGCCTCTCTTTCTTCTTCTGGAAGCGCATCGATATCTTTCCAAAAAGGTGCTGCAAGGGCTTTACAGGCAATGTTGAAGCTAATGCCATGCTTTCTTACCATTAAGTCAAAAAGATAAGCTACAACTTCCGTATCCGTTAAAAGTGTGCAGCTGTATCCAAACATCTCTAAATATCTTTTGTTTATGCCATATGATGAAATTTCACCGTTGTGGACAATTGACCAGTCGAGAAGCGTAAATGGATGCGCACCACCCCACCAGCCGGGAGTATTTGTAGGGAATCTATTGTGAGCAGTCCAAATGTAGCCTGCATAATCTTCAAGCATATAGAATTCAGCAATTTCTGATGGGAAACCAACTCCTTTAAAAGCGCCCATGTTTTTCCCACTTGAAAACACATATGCTCCTTCAATACTCGAATTGATATTCATTACAGTGCGCACGACAAAATCATCGCCTTCGAGCTCAGCAAATTGGGAATCAGGCCTCTTATCCTTTGGCTTAACAAAATATCTGTAAAGCATAGGATGATAGACAATATTTTCAGTCTTTTTATGTGGAATTCTTTCCTGCTTAGCTATCTCATAGTTTGCTTCAATGAAGGATTCTGCAATGTCTTTTGCAGTGCCGTGATCATACATTATATGAAACGCATAATAATCGCTATAATCAGGATAAATTCCGTATGCGGCAAATCCTGCGCCAAGTCCGTTACCCCTATCCTTCATAGGACAAATAGACTTGATAATTACTTCACCGGGAATTCTTTTTTTGCTTCGACTAATCAGTCCTGACAGCCCGCATCCTGATATGTCTTTTTGGTAATTATGGTTCATTTAAAATTTCATCTCCCTCATTTTCTTTTTTTGAACGAATTGCTTCAATCATCTTTTTCCAGTCTTCAAAACCGCTTGATGGAGTATCTGGAAGATTAAACTTTTTCCTTTGAGCTTTTGAAGGTTCGCCTATTTTGCTTGTTTTTTCGAACATTTCAATACCTTTTTTTGCAGGAGCAGGCCTTTTCCCCTTTTCCCCTGCAAAATGTTTTAGGGTAGTAAATACTTTTTCCATTCCAAATCCTTGAGGACACAGCTCGCTGCAAGTATGGCATTCAAGGCATTCCCAGATGGCGTTATCTTCCATTGCTTCTTCGATTTTTCCATCCAACACTTTCCCCATTATTGTAACAGGGTCATATTTATCAAGAAGCTTGACTGATGGACAATCATCCAAGCAAGCTCTGCATTCATAGCATTTCCTCAATGCTTCTAAATCAAAATATTCTTTTACTTTTCCTGCCTTTTCTTTTTCTTCGTTCCATCTCTTGAAGAAACTTTCTGTATTTATCCTGTGCCCTTCCAATCCCAATTCTTTTGGGTCAATCCCCAATGCCAATCCTAAAAGTTCTGATACATAAAACACCGGGATTTCAAATTCTTCACCGTTTCTTTGCATTAGAAACTGCTGATTATCAAATTGTTTGAAGCAGTTCGGACATGCAACAGCAAGTGCATCTACATTCAAACGAGTCGTTTCAATAAGTTTTTGTCTTGTTACTGCAAAACCTTCATCCATATTGCCAATATTGGTTAATTCTCCCCCACAGCAAAGCATTTTGCTTGGATAGTTTACATTTGTTGCTCCAAGTGATTTTATAAGTTGGTCGAACTTTTTTGGAACAAGGGGATCGTCAAACTCTATAGCAGATGAGGGACGCGTCATATGGCATCCCGGATGCACTGCTATTTTTAATCCGTTCAAAGAGGATTTAACGCGATTTTTTATGGTGTCAGCACCAATAACATCGTGTAAGAACTCAACTATATGCTTTACATCAACGCCACCTTCATAATGAAGGCCGATATGACCCAAACCTTTGTTTACTTTTTTTCTAATTTCTAAATCGTGGTCGAGATCTTCCTTTACTTTTTTTAATGTGCTGAAACAGCCATTACAGGCTTGAATAAGAGTTAATGGTTTCCCGGCGTTCTTTCTCGCCACTGCTAAATTCCTTGCTGCAGTCAAATACCAAACCTCTTCACTCATATTGCCTATGAGCGCTCTTTCAGGGCAACACGTGAATCCATCGATATCTATTATTTGGATTTCCAGCTCTTCGAAAACCCTTCTTAAAGATTTTTCGATAAAGGGGTATCGCGCTGGTATTTGACAGCCCCAAAAAATCGCATTTAAAGCCATATTTTACCCTTCAAATAATTTTTGTGATAAAAACCCTTTTATTTCGTAAATTAAAAAAACACTGTTGTCAAGCAAACGAGGGTAGATGATGTGACAACAAGGGCACCAAAATTATACAAAACCAATAAAAACAAAACACAACCGACTCTTTTATCAAGAAGAGCCGGCAGTGTTCTATTTAGTAAAGAAATATCTAAACTTTTTCTCGTCTTTACCTTATTTAAATATCAAAGTAAAGAGCAAATTCATATGGATGAGGTCTCAATCTCATTGCATCGACTTCATTGGTTCTTTTATACTCAATCCACATATCAATTGCATCTTGAGTGAAAACATCACCTTTTAAAAGGTACTCATTATCCTCTTCAAGAGCATTTAGTGCTTCTTCAAGTGAAGCTGGCACTGATGGTACACCTGCCAACTCTTCAGGTCCTAATTCGTAGATGTCTTTGTCAAGAGGTTCTCCCGGATTGATTTTGTTTTCTATTCCGTCGAGTCCTGCCATCAATAGGGCTGCAAATGCCAAGTAGCCGTTGCATGAGGGGTCAGGGAATCTGACTTCGATCCTCTTTGCCTTTGGACTGGGAGAATACATTGGAATTCTTATGCTTGCGCTTCTATTTCTTGAGGAATAGGCAAGATTGACGGGTGCTTCAAATCCCGGTACAAGTCTTTTATATGAATTTGTTGTAGGTGCTACAAAGGCACAAACCGAAGGTGCATGCTTAATAATGCCGCCTATGAAATACATAGCCAATTCACTCATTCCACCATATTCATTCCCTGCAAAGAGTGGTTCTCCATTCTTCCACAATGAAATATGGGTGTGCATTCCAGAGCCATTGTCTCTAAATACCGGTTTTGGCATAAAAGTAACTGTTTTGTTATGTCTTCTTGCTACATTCTTGACAATATATTTGTACCACATCAAATTGTCAGCAGTGGCAGTCAATGTATTGTATTTCATATCAATTTCTGCCTGTCCTGAAGTAGCCACTTCGTGGTGCTGACATTCAATCTCGATTCCTACCTTCTGCATTTCAAGAACCATTTCTGTCCTTAAATCCTGCAAGCTGTCAGTAGGAGGTACTGGGAAATATCCCTCTTTGTAGCGAGGTTTATATCCAAGATTTGGATTTTCCTCTTTTCCGCTATTCCAGCGGCCTTCAGATGAGTCGAGAAAATAAAAACCTTGATGTTCATTTTGATCGAATCGGATGTCATCGAGTATAAAAAATTCAGCTTCAGGACCAAAGTAAGATGTATCTGCAATTTGTGTCGATCTTAAATAACTCTCTGCTTTCTGAGCAATATTCCTTGGATCTCTTGAATATTTTTCTTTTGTAATTGGATCTACTATGTTGCAAATAAGAACAAGAGTTGGATACTTTAATATTGGATCAACCATTGCTGTTGCGGGATCTGGGATTACAAGCATATCACTTGCGTTGATTGGCTGCCATCCCCTAATACTTGAGCCGTCAAAACCGAACCCTTCTTCAAAACTGTTTTCATTAAACTCTGATACAGGCACTGAAAAATGCTGCCAAACACCGGGGAAATCCATAAAACGCAAATCAATCATTTGAATGTTGTTTTCTTTGATAATTTCCATCACATCTTTGGGACTCATTTGGTAACTCCTTTTTAAAATTAAAGTTTCTCATTGTAATTGAATATACCCAACCTACAAACTATAAGACACTTGATGCAAAAATTATGCCAATTTTTTATAAAAAATAAGTATTTGATTTTACTGAATATTTTTTTAAGGAGAAAGATTAGTTGTTCAATTATTTACCATTTAGAAAAAAACAATGTTCAATATTTGAACAGTATTTCTTCTCTTTTACCATATTGAAGCAGTCGTATTATATTAGAATTTCAATATTTTCAATGCGAAGCTTTTTTTCTTTATGCTCTGATTGATTATAATATCTTTTCTT
>RFHX01000010.1 GCA_003695725.1 Candidatus Schekmanbacteria bacterium | reverse complement strand
GCATACTATCTTTTTCTTTATAGGTCTACTCACTACTAAATGCAGTTGATTTTTACGGAGGGTTTGTGGCGCTTATTTTAAATTTACCTTAAAATTGACTTTTCTAAATCTGATTTTTTTATTTTGCTAACATTTTTTTGGAAGTTTTTTAGGTAATCTTTTAGCTTATCAAAAAGAAGGTCTTTCATTTCGCCTGATAACATTTCTCCTTTCTTGTACTTTTCAGCTATTTTTTTAGAATCATCTTCTGTTAGAAAGTAGCTTGAGAGGTATCTGAATGGTATGTCTACTTCCGGATTGCCCCCGTATTTTCTGTGTTCCTCAATTGTTTTTTTTCCCCCGCTGAAAGCTTTATTGCATTTTTTTCTTAATGTTTTTTCATCATCATTTAGAAAAATTGCATTGTTTTTTGATTTGCTCATTTTTTCGCCGTCAAGTCCCGGGACAAAAACCAAATGAAGAACGGCTGGCTTTCTTTCCCCGATTCTTGATGCGATGTCTCTTGCAATCCTTAGGTGAGCGTCTTCGTCTGGACCAATTGGCACAAGAACATTTTTTATTCCACGCTCTATGGCAGGAAATAAAACATGTGCCGCTTGAACCGCAGGATAGAAATGGAGCCCTATATTATCCTCAGAGCGATAGCCATATGTTGCTCTTACTTCAGATAAGGTAACTTTTTTGCTTAACCTTATTGCTAAATTGTAGATTTTTGTATATATCTGGTCAATTATAAAATGGGTTTTGTTTGGATCAAATCCAAGGGCTAATACTTCACGTGCAAGCTTCAGCGAGTTTTTTAGGGCTTCTTCTTGAGAGTTAATCTTACCTGAAACATAACTCTCGTCATCACTAATTGGGACAAAAACCTCAACCCCATACTTTTTTTGAAAAAAGAGGTTTGTGTCAAAGACAGCTTTGTGCCCAATGTGAAAGGTTCCGGAAGCATTAACCCCAGAAACTATGGCTGATTTTTCCCCTTTGATTAATCTTGAAAAAAATTTGTCAAAATCTCTGTGGGAATAAACAAGACCGTTTGAAAATGTATAGAAGTCTGGAAGTTTTATTCCATCTATTTTTTTTGCTCCGAATTCCGTTACGAGCTTTGTATTATCCTCAAAAACTTTAAATTTCATATATTTGACAAGAAAAAACTATTTATAATAGTTTTGAAAGACAGGTTAATGGCAACAGTGGATGAACTTGAAGAAAGAGTTGAAAGAATTGAGGAGGTTATTGAGAGGATAATGGCTCTTAAAAAAAATTGCAATATTGACAGGATTGACCGGCGGAAGTTAGGACTGATTGCAAGAGAGCTTCTTTCCATAAGAGGAGATTATACCTCGCGGATGGAAGAGATTTTGACAAGAGATGCTTTTATGCAGGGTTATGAATCTTATATGGCTTATCTTGAAAAAGCATTAAGTCAAACTCATGGCAAAAGCTGTGCTAAACGGGTAGTCCATGATTTTGAGGAAGGCGATGAACAGGTAATAATTGATAGTTTAGGCATGGAAGAATACGAACGTTTTCGTGATTATGTGAGAAGAAAGAGAGAGTTATTTGAATCTCTTTTTGAAAGCTCTATTTGGAGGGAAAGGGGGGAGCTAGAGCTTATGAAAACTATTGGTCGGGGGAGGCTTGCAGTAAACTTTGCTCTTTTTCCTGATGATTTTTATATTTCACTTTTTGAGAAAATAGAGAAAAAGTATGGGAGTTACTCATAGTCGGTCATTTTACTGATTTTTGCAGCCGTTTCGCCGGGTTTTTTAGCAGCAATTACATCATCAATTCTTAGGACGGTTATTGCGGCCTCAGTTGCTGAGGAGATTGCCTGAAGTTTTACACGCAAGGGTTCTACTATCCCAAGTCTTAGAGTATCTTCAATCCTGTTTTCAATGACATTTATGCCAAAAGTGTAGTTATCGAGATCGTGGCTTGAGCGAAGCTCAGTTAGAACATCAAAGGGGTCAATTCCTGCATTTTCTGCAAGTGCAATTGGGATTGATTCAAGCGCTAAAGCAAATTGTTCAACAGCAAGACTTTCACGACTGCCAAGAGTTTTAGCGTAGGCATGGAGGCGGCGCGCAAGCTCTATTTCAGTGGCTCCGCCGCCGGCAACAATTTTCCTGTCTTTGACAACTGAAGCGACTACTCCAAGTGCATCTTTTAAGGCTCTTTTTGCTTCGTCAATTATATGAGTAGAGCTTCCATAAACCAGAAATGTCGCAACAAGAGGGTTCTTGCACTCGCGAATAAAAACAAGGGAGGACTCTTCGTTACTGATTTCTTCTATTTCTCCTGCATCTCCAATTTCTTTTTGAGTGGCATCAAAAACTTTTGAAACAATGCCTGCGCCAGTTGAGCGGGAAATTAAGGAAAGTTCATCAGAATCTACACTACAAACAGCAAGAACGCCTTCGCGCGCGAGGGCGAATTTGACAAAGTTCTCAATTCCGCGGCTACAAAAAACCACATTTACTCCAAGACTTCGTATTTTAAGAACAATCTCTCTTAAAAATTCTTCTTCCTGAGCATAAAAATCTCTTAATTCTCCGGCACGTGAAACTGAAATTTGAGTTTCTCTTTCAAGGTTTGGTATTTCAAGGCCACCGTCAATTAGAAGAATCTTTGCGTTGTTAATCTTCTTTGGCATTTTTGGCGTTGCACGGCTGGCTGATAAGACTAATCCTTGAACAAGTTCAATTTTGTCAACACTTTTTCCTTTGACTTTTTCAATCTTTATATTCTCGAGGTCAATTTTTCTCCCGTCACCGGTTATTTCTGCTGCACGAACGACAAGTTTTGATAGGTGGTCTTTTAGAAATTCTACACCTTTGCCGGTCATAGCTGTTCTTGCAACTTTTTCAAGCTCGTCTTTTGATTCTATCTCCACAGAAAGCTCTTCGAGTATTTCCTGTGACTTTTCTTCAGCCATACGATAGCCTTTTGAGATAATTGTTGGGTGGATTTTTTTGTCCAATAGGGTTTCTGCATTTTCAAGAAGCTTTCCTGCAATCATGACAGCAGTTGTGGTTCCATCTCCTGCTTCCCGTTCCTGTGTTTTTGCGACATCAAGTATGAGTTTTGCGACTGGGTGGTCTACTTCCATTTCTTCAAGGATTGTTGCCCCGTCATTTGTTATGACTACATCCCCCGTTCTGTCAACAAGCATTTTGTCCATGCCACGCGGACCAAGAGTTGTCTTAAGTGTTTCAGACAGAACTCTTGCGGCAAGGATGTTATTCCTTCTTGCTTTATCTCCAAAGAATCTTTTATCTTCACTATTAATCATGAAGTAAAATTGCTAATTTGATTTAAAAGAATTGTTGTAATCTCCTTTTTGTATTAATCCTATAGTTACTACAATATAAAAACTTATAAACCTTAATTTATTTTTGATAATATGGAGTTTGAGATATGTCCTGAAGATCCATCAATTCTTAGGGCTTGTTTGCCACTTTTTTTAAAAAAACATGAGCTTAAAGAGTTTGAAGATAGAATCCGTGTAGGGGATAAGGGAGGGATAGCTTTTCTTCTTTTAGGAGATGTTGCTCCAGATATCGCAAGAATAAATGGTTACCCTAATATTTATTTTGTAAGCGATTTTATTTCAAACACCATTAGCTATATCAACGAATCACAAAAAATTGCTGATAGATACAATTTTAAATTGGTTGAATGTTCAAATAAGGGGATTAGGGCCATTAGGCACACGGCACCGGATACTGAAAACTCTAATTTAGATTCTCTTGGCATAGGAATCCAAGAAGTTTGTTCTGAGGAACGGTTAAAGGACTTTTTCAGAATGCTAAGTGAAGAAAGAGATTTTTTTAAAGTCCAGTATGAAAAAATAAGAAAACTCTCCTCTTTAGAAATTTTTAGCTAATCTTAAAGGGTTACAAATTTATTTAAATTAAAATTACCTGATGTTAAGATGATTTGGACTAAGAATAAGAAAATGAGGACAGGAATAAAAGTCGGAGACATAATGACCCGTAATTTTGTATTTGTGAGTCCTGACACGAACCTTAAGGAGTGTTCTAAAAAGATGGTTAAGTCAAAGGTTGGCTGTTTAATTGTAAAAGATGGGCAAAAACTTAAGGGGGTTCTCACTCGCAGGGAGATACTTTGGGCTATTATAAAGAAGTCAAAAAAGGACCTTGAAAGTATCCTTGCAAAAGATGTTATGAAAAAGAAGGTGGTAACGATAAAGCCGTCAGCAGACATAATTGAGGCAATGAATAAGTTTAAAAAAAAGAAGGTCAGGAGGCTTCCAGTAGTGGAATTTGGCAAGGTTATTGGAGTGATAACCTTAAAAGACATCCTGAAAATGGATCCGGGTCTTTTTGAAATGATTTATGAAATGATTCAGATAAAAGAAGAGACTGAAAAGATGAGAAAAATGGATACGGTAGTTGTTAGAAGGAATGGGATATGTGATGAGTGTGGAGATTATGCCCTCTTGTTAAAAGAAGATGAGATGTGGATATGCGACTCTTGTTATCATGAAAGATAAAAAAAGAAATTATCGCCGGGCAATCCATCCGTCGCCTTCTGCTTGCCAATGTGCTCCATCCATTGCTTCGTCTATTGCCCGGATTATTTTATCGCGCCCGCGCCTTCCGTCGGGCTCTATGTCATCGTAGAGAACCTCCAACCTCACAATCATTTTCTCACCTCCTAACAGCAAAAAGAATTATTTATTTAAATAAAATTATGAAGTTTGACATATATTTAAAATTTCAATTTCATTTAAATACAATTTGACTTAGGAG
>RFHX01000009.1 GCA_003695725.1 Candidatus Schekmanbacteria bacterium | reverse complement strand
GCTTAATCTCAATCAATTTATCCAAATAATGCAGTGCTTTTTCACTTTTCCCTTTTTTCAAATAGATAAGTGCAATATTTCCATATGCTTCTGCAGAATTTTTGTCTAATTCAAGAGCATCATTGAAATATGCAAGTGCTTCTTCAAGATTTCCTTTCAAAAAATATGTCTTTCCCATTCCCAAGAGCAAATTAGCATCTTTTCCGTAGAGTTTATTATACTGCATATAAGATTTCAGCGCTTTATCCAAAAAACCTGCTTTTCTCAATGAATCGGCAAATTTCAAAAAGATTCTCCTGTTGCCTGCGCCCAATTCTATCAGTTTGGCGTAAACAGCAGATGCATCCTTATACCGTTTTGTAACATAAAAAAGTTCAGCAATATTTACAAGCGCTGGGACAAAGTCCTTATCTAAATTTAAAGCATAACGAAACCACTTTTCAGCTTCCGCATAATTTCCCATTGCTCTTGCGTATATAACTCCTATGTTGACAGGGGCACCTTTAAAATCTTTATTGATTTCATAAGCCCTTTTGAAAAACTCAATTGCCTTATCATATCTTTCCGTTTCTGAGAAAAGGGTACCTAAATTGAAATATGCCTGGCCATAGTGTGAATCAAGTTTCAATGCTTCCAAAAGTTCTTCTTCAGCCTTTTTATATTCTTTCCTCTGAATGTGAACATAAGCCATATTGTTTAAAGGTTTTGCTTTAAATGGTGACTTTACTGCTGCATCCTTCCAAAGAGAAACCTCATCAGACCAAATACTGTTTCTTTCACAGGCAAGGAGAATAAGAAGAATACAGGGCATAATCAATAGAGCTTTCTTCCTCCTGCTGGAAGAATCAAGCATTTTTGAAAAGAGGTAAAAAAATATGAACGATAAACCTGCAACAGACATATACATCCATCTTTCAGCAACTAAGTCCTCAATAGGAATCAACAGATTTGGAATCAGAGGGAAAAGGAAAAGAATAATTCCACACAAAAGAAATTTATAATCATTTCTTTTTTTCCATAAAAGACAAGCAAAAGAAAAGAAGGCAATTACAATGATTGCGTCAAATCCAATCCTGATTCCTGATGGAATAATTACGGTATGGTCTATATTTTGATTTATAGGAAATATCAAAAGCCTTGAATAAATCCTAAATGCCTCCAAGGCGCCCAATGCTTGTTGAAAATAGGTGCGCGGCAGATATCTAACTTCATACTTTGCGGCGAAGTAAAATCGATAAATAACATATAAAACATCCGCAGTGAAGCAGCCGACAATATAAAAATTTTTAAATATACGCTTTTTTTCATCCTTTTTAAAAATCAGTAGTAAAGAAAAAACAATAAAGGGATAAATCACTGCCCTTTCCTTTGACAGTAAAGCAAGGATAAAAAGAATCAAGGCGCTAATGCCAAGAATAAGTCTTTTTTCGGAATGTAAGGATTTTAGAAAAAGGAGAGAAGATGCAGAACAAAAAAAGAATACAAAAAGTTCAGAGCGGCTTGAAATATATGTAACTGATTCAGTCTGAAGAGGATGAATAAGGAAAATAGAAGCAGAAATCAAAATATAGAAATCGGGAATCGATGCCCTCTCTTTTTTGGATAAAAATTTCAGTATTAAGAAAAGAAAAAAAGAATTCAAAAAATGCAGTAAAATATTGACTCCTCTATAATATGATGGAGACAATCCAGACAAATGGTAGTTAGCTGCAAAAGAGAGAATAGTCAGGGGCCTCGATGCTTCTGAGAGAAGGACATCCTTAATCGTCCCGCTGTATCTAATGCTTTCATTATTTACTATTTCCTTCCAGTCATCATAATGGAAGGGAAAAGAAAATGTAAATCCGTAAATTATGGCAATAAGCAAAAAAAGAATTATGAGTGACGAAAAAAGGGAAATATCTTTTTCAGCATTTTGATAAAAACTTCTCATTCCGAAAGTTCCCACTTTTCTTCCATTCTTGCTCGAAGAAGCGCAATCTCTTGAGAAACTTCTTTAAGCTTGTCAGTAAGCATCGAGATCTTTACAGAAAAATGAAGACTGATAAGAATCAGAAAAAGGAGACTAAATAGGAAAAGTGTAGAAGTGGGAACTACGGCACCAATCAATTTGGTAATAAAAAGAAGCAGTTTATACCAGATTGAGAGAATTATAATTGTTATACCTGTAATTATCCATAGCACTGAATATTCTTCTCGAAGCTTTCTGCGCCTTACAAGCTCAATAATAATAATTAAAAGTATAATACTCACTGAAAGGGCAAATATTTTTTGAACTATGGGCATCTTCTTCCTCCTTTTTTATTCCATAGACCGTTTACGCAAAAAGGTAAGAAATATAGAAAAGCACATCTTGAATATATAATAAAGAGGTTTTAATCCGGAATGCATCGATTCTCCAAAGGAATTGGAAAGCATCTTAACAGCCACCTCTCTTATTTTAAATCCGCTTCTCTTTGAAGCAATGAGAACATCGGCATCAGGATAATCAGGGGGATAAACAGGAGTTACAAAATACTTCAATATTTTTCTGTTCATTGCCTGAAATCCTGAGGTAGGGTCAGTAATCTTAAAACCAAGGAAAAAAGATGCAATCTTTGCAAAGAGCATCGAACCAAACTTTCTCAAGAAAGAGCCTTCATAGGAATCTTTTTCAATATAGCGCGAACCTATAACAAGGTCGTATTCCCCCCTTCTCACCGGTCCCAAAACCTTATCTATTTCACTAGCAAGATGCTGTCCATCACCATCCATTATCACCACATAATCAAAACCCTTTTTAAGGGCATATTTAAATCCCGTCTGAAGTGCAGCACCATAACCTATATTGACAGGCAGACGAAGCACTATGGCGCCTAAATCCCTCGCAACTCCGCTTGTATTGTCTGTTGAGCCGTCGTCAACAACAACAATACTGGCTTCTGAACAATTTTTTCTAATATCGCTTATTACATCAGGAAGTGATACAGCTTCATTATAGGCAGGAATAATTATAGCAACGGAGTTTTTATTTTTTTCATTCTCCATAAAAAACCTATTTATCGTCTTCTCGTCATTAATTCCCGCAATTCTTCATATTTTGAAGGTCTTACAAGCTTCATAAATACAAAAAAACTCAAAAAATATATTACACCGCCAAAAGATATTTTCAATATTTCAAACAAAAAGCCATAGTCTTTATAATCGCGAAACAAAATTCTCAAAACTATAATCACTACAGCTGAGAGAAAAGCGCATAATATGACATCACCTTGAACAATTGCAGATAAGACATTAGAAAGCTTAATCCTCTTTGAAGGAAGCCAAAAAGCAAGGTAGATAACTATGAAGATCGTAAAACACAATTGTGAAACCATAAGCGAATAGAAACTTAAAAAGGGCGACAGTGATGAAAGAAATAAAATATTTATTGGAATACTTAAAGCGCCTGCACTGAAAAGATGCCCTTTCATATCCATTGAGAAGAAGAGTGAAAAAAACTGCAATGCAGTGCCACCAACAATTATTACAGGAGTATAAATTTTCAACATCGAAGAAAAGGTAGTAATCTGCTGTGGAGAAAAAGAGTTTTCAAACAGAATGCCAGCCAAAGAGTCAGCAAAAAGAAAAAGGACTATTGAGATTGGTATTGAAAAAAGGGAATTATACCGAAGAGCGCCGGTAAAGTACTTTTCGATATCCTGCTGCTGTCTTTTCATCGATGGCGCCGAAACCACTGATATGGGAAAAGCAACTATATACACGAGAAATGCGATTATAGTAGACGAATAAGCAAAGATTGTTGGTATTCCTTCACTAAAAAGAGATGAGAAACTTTGGATAATCCAATAATTTATTTGGTTGAAGACATAAATGCCAGCACCGGCAAAGATGCCTAAAATTGTATTAAAGAAAAAAGGGGAAGAGCTTCTTTCAAAGATAGGGAAAAGATTTTTTCTCAATATGCCAAGTAAAAGGATAATAAAAAAAGATAAGGAGCCTATGGTTAAACCAAAAGCCACAGAATAAATCCCTAATTTGCTTCTGAAAAGAAGAAAAACAAGAAAGGCAAAGCAATTCAACGAAGCAAGGGCTATTGCAGGAATCGAAAATATTCCTCTTGCTCCCAATGATGAGGAGAAAACAAATCCAACTGAAACGAAAAAAAATCCGGGTATGAGGATCTTAACGAGATTCAGTGTAATTTCGACCTTTTCTTCATCAAAACCTATACCAAGAAGAGACGAAACATAAGGGGAAAAGATGTAAATAAGAAGGCATAGGGGAATAATAAAAACAATGACGGATAATAGGATAGATGCTTCTTTTTTCCTGAAATCTTCTGCCTCGTCATAGGGTGCAAGGAGTACCGATAGAGTATATCTAAAAGTGGAAGCAAAGGTTAAAAATAGAATCCACAATATATTGGCGGCAAAAAAGGCATCACTCATTTTCCCTGCCCCAAATATGCGGCCTATTGAAATATAAAGCAAAAACCCGAAAAGAGAAGATAGCAAAACGCCCATAGCAGTATACTGGGCATTTCTTCCCATCTGCGCTTTGGTGTCTGTAAATTCTAATTCATTCAATTCAGGAATTACCTCCTATTGAAGCTTCTCAAAAAGAGAAACAAACTTCTTTTTCACTACTTTCCTGCTGTATTTTCTTTCTGCTATTTGTCTGGATTTTTTGCCCCATTCAATAAGAGGGGCTTCATTAAACATAAAGGCGAGTTTCGAAGAAAGGTCTTCAACATCTCCTGCTTTACATAGTGTGCCTGTTTCACCGTCTACGATTACTGACCTTACTCCGGGCAAGTTTGATGCTAAGGCAGGAATTCCAGATGCATATCCTTCAACAATGACTATGCCAAAAGCTTCAGATGAATCAGTTGAAGGTAGAACGACAAAGCTTCCTAAATTGTAAAAATCAGGGAGTTCTTCCTCCGGCACCTTTCCTGCAAAAATCACCTTGTCTCTGATAATCTCTGATGCCTTTGCTTGTCTAATATAGGCATCTTTCATATTACCGTCTCCGCCTATGAGGATTCGTGCTTTCTTATCACCGAATTTGCGGCAGTATATCTCAAATGCTGAAAGTAAAACGGGAATCCCCTTGAAATAATGAGCACTGTCAAGCGAACCAACAAAAAGTGCTACTTTTTCATCCTCTTCGATATTGTACTTTTTCAATAAATCCTTCCTTTTTTCTTTTGTCCTAAACCTTTCAATATCTACAGGTCCCGGAATCTCAACAACTCTTAGCTTTCCTTCCTCAGCCATCTTCTTAAATAAATTTGAAAAAATTGATGAGTAAGCATAATCCATCGATGTAAACATAATAGTTGACGACGACTTTATTACATAGGGAGTAATAAGGGAGTTATAAAGGTTAAAAAAACCTCTAAGGATGCCATTACCCTGTAAATCCAACTGATAAGTCACAAAAAGCTCTTTTCTTCTTCCAAATATTTTTTTCCACAGAAGTAGTATCTCCGCCGCGCCTATGAAAGGATAATGAATATGAATTACATCGAATGAAGAAAGTTTGTTTATGAATTGCGGAATGAAAGAACCGTTGCCGTATCTCAAAAATGGTTTTAGTCTGATAACTTTTCCTGCAATATCAATATCAGTTATTAAATTATCATCCTTTGGTGTAAATACAGTAACTTCATATCCTTCCTCTTCAAGCATCCTCACCTCTTCTTCTGCCATTCTTGACATTCCTGAAG
>RFHX01000008.1 GCA_003695725.1 Candidatus Schekmanbacteria bacterium | reverse complement strand
GCCGAAGTCATACCGGCAATGCCTCCTCCTATTACAAGGACATCACGACAAATATCTATATCCTGATTATATAAGGGATTGAGTTTCCTTGCTCTCATTACAGCCATTTGCGCAAGAGTTTTAGCTTTATTCAGGGCTTTATCAGGAGTATTTGCATGCACCCATGTGCATTGGTCACGAATATTAGCCATTTCAAAAAGATATGGATTGAGTCCTGCTTCCCGCAATGCTTCTTGGAAAAGCGGCTCGTGAGTGCGGGGCGTGCATGAAGTAACTACAACACGATTGAGATTATGTTCTTTTATCATCTCCTTTATTTTTTCAAGACTGTCAGCGGCACAGGTATACATATTCTCTTCTGCAAAGACCACATTGGGTAATTGTTTCACATATTCAACAACAGAAGGAACCTCAATTACTCCCCCAATATTGGTTCCACATCTACAGACAAAAACTCCAACTCTTGGCTCTTCTTTGGAAACATCTCTTTCTTCAGGATATTCCTTTTTTCTCGTACATGTATTGCGCACATCACTTAACTGCTCTATAGCCAAAGCAGCCGCTCCACTTGCCTGAGTGACGGATTCAGGAATATCTTTCGGTTCTGTAAAAGCACCACAGGTATAAATCCCCTCCCTGTTAGTATATAAAGGATCCCATTTCCCTGTTTTACAAAAATTGAATTCATTGAGTTCAATTCCAAGGGTTTCTGCCACTTCCTTTTGTTCTTTACCGATACCAAGTCCGCCAGAAAGAACGACCATATCGAATTCTTCGGTTATGGGCTTGCCTTCAGGCGTAATATATTGAAAAAGAAGATTTTGGGTTAAAGGGTCTTCTTTGACATTGGAAGGTCTGCATCTAACATATCTTACTCCAAGAGCTTCAGCCCTTTTGCAATAATCATCGAAACCTTTCCCAAAAGCCCGTAAATCAATAAAAAATATAGTACATTCAGCATCAGGAAGATGCTCTTTCACAAGACGCGCCTGCTTGGTTGCATACATACAGCAAACCGATGAACAATAATCCCTTTCTTCATCCCTTGAACCGACACATTGAATCCATGCTATCTTTTTTGGAGGTTTTCCGTCTGAAAGCCGTTTAATCTCTCCCATAAAGGGACCACCTGCGCTCAAAATCCTCTCAAATTCTAAACTGGAAAGGACATTGCTAAACCTCCTATGGCCAAATTCCTCTTTGAGATCAACATCATAATATTCAAATCCCGGCGCAAGAATAATAGCTCCTACATCAAGCTGTTTGACAGTTTGAATGGGCTGTTCATGGCTTATAGCTTTTGCTTCACAAGCTTCTTCACAAAGTCTGCAGTCAGAACAAACTGAACAGTGAAGGCATCTCAATGCCTCAGCAAGAGCATCCTCTTCAGAAAAAGGTTTCTCGATTTCGCTGAAATCCTTTATTCTCTCTTCAGGAGAAAGTTTAGGCGGAACCTTTTTCCATTCTTTCTTTATCCTTTTGCCTTCAATCTCAGGTTCTGTCGGTTCAGGTCTTACATCCTCTGGAATCGGCTTGTTTCTCAGTTTGCTGTCAATCACCATCGCTGCTCTTCTGCCATCGGCAATCGCCTCAATAGCAGAAGCAGGACCCCTCACAACATCGCCTCCGGCATATATTTTGCCATCACTAGTGCGGAGAAGAGATGGGTCAACCTTGATTCTATTTCCCTGCTGCGTCTCTAAATCACAGTCGAGAAAACTCAAATCAGGCCTTTGACCAATTGCCAAAAAAACCGTATCACCTTTCAATAATCCTTCTGTACCTTCATAAAACTGCGGATTGAATTTCCCTTCGCTGTCAAAAACCGATTTTACCTTTATGGTTCTGACACCTTCAATCTTTCCATCTTTAACGACTATTTCTTTTGGTCCAAGTGAATAATTTACTTTAACTCCTTCTTCAATCGCCTCTTCAAGCTCCCATGGATGACAGGGGATTTCCTCCTCGTTTTCAAGGCACATAAGAGAAACATCATATCCCAAGCGAAGGGCTGTCCTTGCAACATCCAAAGCAACATTACCACCACCTATGACTACCGCCTTTTTACCTTTTTTAACCTCCTCACCAAGGCTAACCTTTCTCAAAAATTCTACACCATCTATTACATTCTCATTGTCAGAGCCCGGTATGTTTAGTTTGTTTGCAAGATGCGCTCCTGTTGCAATATAGACAACATCGAAATCCTCTTTCAATTTTGAAAAAGCAATATCCTTACCAATTCTGGTATTCGTATGAATTTTGACCCCCAATGCCTCTATATTTGAAATCTCTATGGCCAATGATTTTGCCGGCACCCGATATTCAGGAATTCCCACTGCAAGCATTCCTCCCTTGACGGGCAAAGCCTCAAATATCTCAACATTGTATCCTTCAAGTGCAAGATAGTAGGCACAGGATAGTCCTGAGGGTCCAGCGCCAATTATGGCAATCTTTTCAGGATGCTTTTTCTCAACTGCCTGAGGAGGAGTAAAATCCGGGTCTCCATAAATTTTGTCTGCCAAGAAGCGCCGTAAATTCCTGATCGAAATAGCTTCATCGACAAGCCCTCTGCGACATTCTGATTCGCAGGGATGATGGCACATTCTTCCGCACACTCCGGGAAGAGGATTATTTTTCATTATAAGATTGTATGCTTCCTTATATTTTCCCTTTGCAATAAGGGCAATATACCCCTGCACACTGATTCCTGCAGGACAGGAAATTTTACAGGCAGACAATCCACGCTTGTCAATGGCATAGGCATTTGGCACTGCCTGTGAATAGCTTTTATAAATTGCATTTCTCTTTGAAAGTCCAAGGTCAAATTCGCTTTCAACTTCCACAGGACATACCTTTTTACAATCGCCGCAGGCAGTACACTTTGCAGGGTCGATTAACCGCTCATTTTGTTTCAGAAATACTTTGAAATTTCCTGCTTCGCCCTCAACCCGAATCAGCTCGACTCCTGCAAGAATATCTATATTGAGATGTCTTCCAACACCTACTAAGCGTGGAGAAATTGTGCACATCGCACAATCGTTCGTCGGAAATGTCTTATCAAGCTGAGCCATTTTACCGCCTATAAATGGCGTCTTTTCAGCAAGATAAACTCTGTATCCAGAGTCCGCCAAATCTATAGCTGACTGCATACCTGCCACTCCGCCGCCAAGGACAAGGACAGACCCTACTTTTCTATTTTTTCCATTTTCACTCATAAGCGGTTATTATTTCTTTCAAGATTTAAAGAGCCCAATTGGGACAATCTTTCCCTCATTTGCTCAACTGCATTTTTGATTCTATAAGGAGTATTTGACGCTACTTCTTTGAATTCTACCCTTTCAGGTTGAATTCCAATCTCCTGTAAAATTCCCTTAACATCAGCTATTCTTTTTTCAGCCCTCACATTGCCATGAATATATTTGCAATTATCTTTATAACATGCAAAAACTAAAACCCCGTATGCTCCATTCTCAAAGGCATAAAGGATGTGAGGTATATCGACCTTGCCGGAACAAGGCATTCTTACAACCCTAAGAGCAGAATCTTCAAAAGCAAGTTCTCTGCAAGCTCTTTCATAGGCTTCAAATCCGGAATGATTACAGCAAAAAGCCACAATCGGCTCCTTCTTTCTTTCTTCTGTAATCTTTTGTTCAACACTCATATTAGCCCCTCAAGTTCACAATAAACCTCTTCATCACTGAAAGAGGAAAGAGTTATTGCACGGTTGGGACATTCGCTTGTGCAGGTGCCGCAACCCAGACAATTGATCTGCGAAATTTCCGCCGCCCTGCTCCACTCAATTGCCCCGTGAGGACAAACTCTCACACAAGTAAGGCACAAAGTGCATTTACCTTTATCAACTATTATTTTTTCTGAAGGATATTTCAAGTTTTCATCTAAAGTTCTTTTAATAGAAGCAACTACATTCTCGGCATCCCTTTCTATTTCTGATATGTCAGAAACCTGTCTGCATGAGCCGCAGACAAATATCCCATTCTTATTTGTATCAACAGCAAGAAGATTTAAGTTTTCCGGCTGAATACTTGCCCTTGGACCTGTTTTCATCCGTATCTTTTCTGCAACAGCCTCAAGTGTAAAGTTTCTCTCAACTGAATCCTCTATCACTATTAAGGCACAATCGACCAATACTCTCACATCACTCATACCTTCACCTTTTAGGTATATGTCATCAATTGCAGAATAAAGGTCGCCGTCCTTTATGAAAATTTCAGGCATTTTCTCCAAAGTCTTGAAAAGAGTAATCCCCTTTTCTCTTACTTCAGTATAAAGCTCTTCAGCACCCTCTCTCGCAACTTCTGCATTTGCAATTGCTACAGCCACAGGCAGATTCGTTTCTTCATACAGTTTCAGAGCATTGAAAAGGAGAGATGAAAATAAAACAGGCGAATAGGTTTTTGAATAATTTCCGGCAAAAAGAATAGCTTTCCCGTCTGCAGAAGATTTTATTTTTTCGATAATTTCATCTCTTTTCTCACAAAAATCAGACAAACTAATTATTCTTTCATCATCAGGAATAGTCCTTTTAATATCTGCAGAAATTCCTGTCCATACTCCGCCCGCTATAACTACAGCCCCACAGTCGATCTCTTTTCTTTCTTCACCATTTTCAAAGCTTACCTTCATATCTCCTGCTTCGCCTTTAATCGATTCGATTTGCCCATTCAACAATACATCGATATTAGGTAATGATTCTAAGGTTTTTATTTTTTCTTCGAGAAAATCAGATGGCAATATATCGCTATTATAGAAGGCAGGTACCTTTCTTAAAACTCCTCCAAGAGATTCTTCTCTTTCCACAATAGCTGCACCGAATCCTTCTTCAGCCAATTTTATGGCACATTCAATCCCGGCAATTCCACCGCCAACCACGACAACTCTTTTCTTTGGATTAAATGGGGAATAATCAAGTTTTTTCCCTAACGAATACCTCTTATGAAAAGTATCGATATTTCTTTTAGCTTCATCTATAACTGCCTGCGCTTCATTGTCATCATTAGTATTCCTAATTCTTTCTGAAAAATTTAAAAGCATTATTCTTTCAGGTATTACTACCTCGGATAGAATGCTCTTGATTATTCTTTCTTTTGTGTATTCACCCGAAAAATCTATGAAAAGAGCAGATGAAAGAGCGTTTTTCGAAAACCAGTCAGCAATGGTTTTCTGCTTTTCTTCGGAAAAATCATTTCGTCCTATTGACAGACATAAATATGATTTTTTGTCGCAGTAATCAGATAATGCCTTTAATACTTTATCCTCGAAGGGTAAAAAGCTCGCTTCATTTATTGAGCTTCTTATAAATACGATTCCTGTATCTTTGTTTTCAGGCAACCTTATTCTCCCTTTTTATCGCTGTTACTGCATTTCTCCCTGCGGCAATTCCCTGCATAATGCTTGAAACTGCATTCTTTGGTCCTTCACAGCCGCCAGCAATAAAAATTTTTTCATTCTTTGTCCTTGTTTTGTCAATTGGTGAAAGTTTCTTAATAAAACCTGCTTCATCTATCTCTAATCCAAACAATTCTGCAATTTCTCTATTTGACGAAGAAGGCGCTATACCTGTCGAAAGCACGACAAGGTCAAAATCTTCTTCAATATTTTTCCCCTTTTCAAGAGATTCATAGGTCAGCCCAATTCTTCCATCTTCTTTCTCAACGATAACGCCGGGCATTGACCTTTCAAACTCTATTGATTTTTTACACCGCTCAACAATTTCCATTTCCTCTTTACAGTCCGCCTGCAAATCCATATAGAATATTTTGATTCTGGTATCGGGCAAGTCCTCTTTAATGTGCAAAGAGCTTCTCATAGCAAATAAACAGCAAATCTGTGAACAGTAAGGATTTGCATTTTTTGGGTCTCTGCTTCCTGCACATTGTATAAAAGCAATCGATGAAGGATGCTCTCCGTCTGAAGGACGAACGATTACTCCTTCCTTTCTGATTTTTTCTTCGAGCTCTTGACCACTAATAATGTTCTTGAAAATTCCGTAGTGATATGATGATTTCTGGGAAGGGTCAAAATGTTCAAGACCAACGGCAATTACTACTGTTTTAGCATTTATCTCAGTTTCTTCTTCCTTTTGGGAATAATCGATTGCAGCATATTTACAGGCATCGGCACATTTACTACACTCGTTGCCGAATGAACGAAGGCATTTTTCCTTATCTATAAAAGGAATTTGAGGGAAGGAACTAAAAGGAGGAAAATTAACTGCTTTTCCCTCTACAGGGCATACTTCAACACATTTTCCGCATTTTGTACAATTTTCTGATAAAATGCCGCTGGGCATCCTTTTTACATTTAATATAAAGTTCCCATCTCTTTCTTCAGCTCTGTTTACAAAAGAACCCATGAAAAATGAATTGTAAGATTCCTTGAAGATTTCTCTAATCTTATGGTCAGCCGTACAGGCACCACATTTGTTGCAGCGGTCAGAGGCTTTACAGCACAACTGCAAGCTTTTCCCACCAAGAAAGAAACTCTTTTCTATCAAGGCATATGAATAGCCCTCCTGAGATATCTGCAAAGCTGCTGAAATACCTGCTACACCACCGCCTATAATAACAACATCAAAATTCAATGTAATTTTTCACTCCCTACTAACTTGCTGCCTCTAAGGATTTGACAAGTTCTTTTGTCTTAACAACATTTAGATTTAGGCCTAATTCCTTTGAAGGCAAACCCATTGCAAGGCCTAACAGTTGGGGATAGAAGAGAACAGGCATCTTATATTCCGTCTGAAACTCTTCCTCTATGGAACGCTGATTGGCGTCATACATAACACCGCAGAATGGGCATATCAAACAAACAATGTCTGCACCTGCCTTTTTCATTCGGTCTAACTTCTCCTTTGAAAGGGCAAGAGAAACTTTTTCTGCTACTGCAAGTATGCCTCCTCCGCAGCATTGCATTTCATTACTATGCTCAACATAATTTGCTCCTGTTGCCTTAATCAACTCTTTTAACGATGAAGGCATCTCAGGGTCATCAAAACGGTTATATATAGCTGATGGTCTTACATAGTGGCATCCAAAATGTGCGGTAACATTCAGCTTGTCAAGAGGTCTTACGACTTTTTCTTGAAGCTTCTCGACACCTATTTCATCGATTAAAATTCTGCATATATGTCTAACCTTCACCGTGCCATTGTATTTCTTCCCTATTGCTTCAAGTTTTTTGTTCACTCTTCCCCTCAATTCCTCATCCTCATTCATTTCATTTGCAAACTCAGTCAGGTTTTCAGTGCAAGCACTGCACATAGTGCATAATTCAGTTATCCCCTTTTCTTCAGCCAAACTTAAATTTCGCGCAGCAAGAAGCATTGCTGTTTCATAATTCGCCGCCTTCAAAGGGAATCCACAACAAGAAAAGTCTTCAACATCTACAAATTCTATGCCAAGCTCCTTTGCTATTCTTCGTGTAGATATTTCATACTGCCTCACTCTTGCAGGTATCGTACATCCCAAAAAAAGTCCTAATTTCACTGTCCTTCTCCTGTCTGATTTTCAGAGACATCCGCAGAATCGCTGGCTGTCTCTTTGATTTCTTCTTTTTTACTCTCTTCCAAAATTTTACTAAATCCCGTAATCTCAAAAATCTTTTCTACTTCTCCAATTTTTAGAGGAAGCTTTGGAAGTCCTGCCTTTTCTCTTTTCTTGTTGTCAAACTCTTCAAGCTCATAAACTCTTCCACTGCCTTTGATAAATTCACCAATTTGCACATATGAATGATGAACATAACCTTCTTCAGTTGCAAGATTTTTGAAAACAGTCATCAAATCTGTAATTTTCACACCTTGAGGACATTTTTCCTGACAACTGTAACAGGCAGTGCATAGCCAAACGAAGTCACTTTTGTAAACTGCTTCCTTTAATCCCAGAAGAGCCATTCTGATAATTTGGCGTGGATTGAAACGCTCATCGATTTTCCTTACCGGACAGCTTGCTGAACAGGTTCCACAGGAATAACAATTTTTTATTTTTTCACCGCCGGGCCTTTTGGCAACCTCATATTTAAATTGAGGGTCCAACTCATCAAATTTTATTTCCATTTCTTATCTCCATTTTTCAAAGACTTTTTTAAGTTTTTGTTTTTTTTATAAAATAAAGAAAAAAAAGCAAGCATTAATCTTTTATAAAATGCTTAAGAATAAAGCAAAAAAATTCTCTCATAGAGCTTATTTTGAGACAAAATCCTTTATTGAGAAAACATCATCTTCTACAAGCTTGCCGTTTTCTTCAAGGAGCTCCATCAATTCACCAAACCCAATCTCTTCCAACCTTTTCCTGCAAGGCAGTCCCTCTTTGGAATATCCTCTATAAAAATAGTATTCGTCAAGCATTCCGGGATGTTCTATTGGGTCTTCTTCCCCTCGTGTCGTCCCCTTTCTCATATCATCATCTCTTTTTATTCCTAACAGGCAGTTGAAGCCCTTTTCCAATTGGTAAGCCCTTTCAGCCGAATGAAAAAGATTTATGTCCTTGACTCCTGTCGCCGCTTCATAGATTTCATAAAGTTCATTGAATAGAATGAGGGGATTGCCAAAGATGTTTGTTGCCGCAACGGGGATAAAGCATAACCCTAAAGAATCTATCGCCATTTTGAAATTCTCATGCCACCAAACTACTCTTCCCTTTGCAACAGGACTAAGAGGATTCGCAATCTCTTCTGGAGAATCTTTACCAAATATGCGGGCAAGCATATCCTTTGCCCCCACCAGCGCTGAATATGGATGTCCCTTCATATGGTCTGCCCCCCTTGTTGCTACCGAGGAAGCCAATCCCATTGGAAGGACTTGTTTGCGGTTGTATGGAAATGTCATTCCCTTAGTATGGAAACCATAAGGAGAAGTTCTTGAGCCAAGCTGCCTTATTATTTCAGGAATGCTCTCAGCAAGGAGGTTTCCAAATCCCTCCCTTTTTGAAACTTTCATAATCATATCTTCGACCAAATCAGCATCACCCCAATTCAAGTGAAAACCGCCCGTATCCTCTTGTCCTATAATTCCTCGTTGATAGCACTCCATTGCCATAGCAAGATTCCATCCAAACTGCGTTACATCCAATCCCATTCGATTTGTCAAATTGGCTAAATGGAAAAGAGTTGGAAAATCATAAATATCGAGAAGCGGTCCAAGATTTACATAATGCCCAAATTCTATCTTATCACCTTCTTCGCCTCTGTATTTCCCCTCATTGACTTTCCATTTTTGAGAGCATCCGACAGGACAGAAAAAACAGCTTGATTTGCCCGCTTTATATTTTTCAGCAAACTCGGTTATATCATACTTTGAAAGCTCTTCTTCCGAAATCCTTCCTTGGTCATTTTTTTTAGCTACTTCAGTGCCAAGTTGTGCAATTAGTATCAATGTCCCATATTCAGAATTTGCGGCAACTGCAGGACTTTCACTCCAAAGTTTTGAATATTCTCTAACAAGTGAATCAAATTTTACTTCATCGGCAGAAGGGATAATTCCGTCTCCCTTAACCAACACTGCTTTAAGTTTCTTACTGCCCATAACACAACCCATTCCTGCACGCCCATTGGCACTGACTCTTTTCCGTCCAGAAAAGATACTCGCATATCTAACTAGATTTTCTCCGGCAGGACCTATCCTTGCCGACTCGAAATCACTGCCAAATCTCTTCTCAATATATTCATCTGTTTCATATGTATCCATTCCCCAAATGTCGTGAACTTCTATGATTTGGGGTTTTTTGCCCTTTTCAATCAAAAGAAGAGATGGAAACTCCGCTTTTCCTTCTATTATGATGTGGTCGAAGCCGGCCTGTTTCATCTTTACGCCAAAGTGGCCTCCTGCATTGGAATCACCAAAAAGGCCCGTAAGAGGACTTTTCGAAGTAACAGTATATCTCGTTGCACAAGGAAACTTTGTGCCCACAAGTGGACCTGCCCCAAAGATAAGGGGATTATCAGGAGAAAGCGGATTTATTTCCATCTTTTCTCTTAGATTATCAAAGAGCAGCTTTGCATTTATTCCTGCACCACCAATGTATTGGCTTTTCAAATCGTCTGAAAGCTCATCTTCACATATTTCAGAAGTCGTAAGATTAACCCTCAAAATTTTCCCGACAAATCCGCCTCTTTTTTCAATTCCTTTTCCAGCCATTGGAATTTTTCATTTTTTCCCATTGAAACAAATTTTTTACAACTATTGCAAATATAAATTATATGTCATCTTTCCTTTACCATTTATTTGATAATCATATTTGATATGAGTATTCAACTTTGTAACGCATCTACAATAGATGGTTATAGTCAAGCAGTGCAATAAAAAGGTCTTCTACAAAGACAATCATTTGAAATCTTGACTTGCGCTTTTTTATCATATAACCAAAACAGTTATGTTTATCTTGAGAAACAAAGAAAATCCAAAAAAGCATTTTTTCTT
>RFHX01000007.1 GCA_003695725.1 Candidatus Schekmanbacteria bacterium | reverse complement strand
TTTTTGAAATTTTTTGCAATTAATCTATTTTATGGATATCTTATATTTACTAAAACAAATGAAACTATAATTTTAAAAATTCACAAAGATGAAAATAGCTCGGTTTAGAGGATTTGAAGAAGGTTTTGTAATAGAAGAAAAACCACGACCTGCGCCCTCGGACGACGAAGTACTGATCAGAGTAAAGTGCGTCGCAGTCTCAGGCACTGATGTTTATCGATTCAGGAAATATGACAATCCGACAGTTATGCCCTTTAAAGATGGTGATACACCGGGACATGAAGCAGTGGGAATAGTTGAAGAAGTCGGCAGGAAAGTAAAATCGTTGAAGGAAGGTGAAAGGGTTGTAGTCCAGCCATTCTGGGGATGCGGCAAATGTGATAATTGCAAAAAAGGCAGGGAAAACTTTTGCCCAAGCATTCAGGCATTTGGTTTTCATATACCGGGAGTATTTTCAGAATATATAGTTGCGCGAGAAGATATAGCCCTTAACTTCAATGATGAAATAGACTTTGAAGAAGCTCTACCTACACATCATATGGCAGTAAATTTATATGGGCTAAAATCATCTGGTATTGATCTACAAAGTGTCAATACTGCAGCTGTTTTTGGGACAGGTAATCTTGGGCTTTTGATGGTTATGCAGTTGAAAGCCCTTGGAATACCAAAGATTTTTGCAGTCGATATCGATGAATCCCGTCTTGCGATAGCCAAAAAATTAGCAGGAAGCGTAACCATCAACGCAAGCATATCGAAACCTGATGAAGAAATTCGAAGGCAAACAGATGGAATAGGTACAGACATTGCAATAGAGCTGGCAGGAGGAAATGCGCCAACACTTGACCCTGCTCTTGACTCTTTAAGAAAAGGAGGAACATATATCGCCCTTGCTGTAAGAGGAATGGAGGATGGACTCAATTTTAGGAAAATTTTAAGCAAAAGCTTACGCGTGCAGGGTTCTTCAACACATACAATAAAAGAAATGAAGGATTGTCTTCAGATGATAGAGCAAAGATCAGTCGATACAAAGGAAATAATCACTCATCGCTTTAAATTCGATGAAATAAATGATGCCTTCAATTGCAGGGCTGATGACCCGACCAGTCTTTATGTTGTCGTTGATATTTAGAAAATCAGATTGATCTCCCACTCGCTGTCTAAGTGAATGCCAGCGTGAAAGGGATATTCTTTTCTCATAATCCCTTTTGTTTCCCTGCTTAAAACAAGTCTCGGGTTTTTGGAAAGTAAAGTTTTTTCAAATATATTGTGTGAATAAAAAAGGGAGGACAGTTTCTGTCCTCCCTTCTGAATTTCTTTCTTGTTGAATAATCTTAGAAGTGAACTTTTGCTTGGAGATAACCCCAGTTTGATTCGTTGGTGCTGGTTCTGAATCCACCTTTATCCAAGCCTCTTCTGATAAGGTCGCCATGGATGAAGAGTGAATAACCACCTTCGAATGAAACATATTCATTGTAATCATATTGTAAGGTTAGATCAACTTCATCGCCAACGCCATTCTCACCATCTATATTGACTCTCTTACCTGACATAAAATAGAGGTCTGGTCTTGGTGAACCATACCAAGCATCATTCTCTTCCGCAAGGCGGAGGTTGTGATACTCGATAATGGCGGTAAGGCCTTCAATTGGCTTAATAGTGATATTGCCGCCGACATCATACATATTCTGCCAATTCATAAAATCGATTCTTCCATACTTATCATGGTTTTCAGGAAAGAGATTGAGAAATGTATTTGAAGAACCGCTTGATGGAGAAGAATCACCTGACGCATGAGCAAAAAAGGCGCCAATTCTTGGTGCCATCATAATATCAGGGAAGCTCATTCCAACTTCGCCATGAATCGCCCAAGCATGATGGGTGTCTGCTCCGATTGAACCCATCTGCACTGCTGTTTCAACATTGTAATCCAATGTCTCCAACATCGGCAATACACCAACCAATCTGGTTCCTACTGTCCAGATTGTTGCGCTGTCCTTTGCATCAAGATCCCTAACGAGTCCAGCGGGGAGCATAAGTGTTCCAGGTTTCATTGTGTTGTCAAGACCGCTGTCCCTTAATACCAAACCATAGAGATCCATAGTTTTAAGACCAACATCCTCAAAATTCGATGTGGTCATATACAATCCATAGAAATCAACATCATCGTCTTCATCTAGACGATCATCCTTCAATTCTTCAACAACCTTTGCATACCATGCATCTACTTGAACGCCTTCTGCTGGTTCAATGATGAGTTTTACAGCGTCAAAACTTCTTCCAAAGTTGTCCCAGTCATTTGCGCCAACTAATCTTTCATCACCATATGAAAGAACCTGACGACCTATTCTCAAGGTGACAGGCAACCCACCGAGGTTTGCAATATCAAAATATCCCTGTTTCAGATCGAGGTTATTGTCATCGTGAAAGGACTGAAATCTTACATACTGAAGATCGCCTCTCATTCCCCCTCTTACATCTCTTTCATCACCGCCAACTCTTGCATCCTGTGCCTGAATGAAAATTCTTAAATTTTCAACAGGGGTGGCTTCAATGGAAAATCTTGTTCTGATCAAGAAGAAATCATCTGTGTTGTTTCTGTCCAAATCAAAGGCATCGAGGATTTCCCATCTTGTTCTGATTTCTCCACCCAACCTGATGCTTTTCAAGAAGCCAATGTTCTTTTCCCATGCTTCTTTCTGTGAGCTGACTTCTTTCTTCAAAGCAGCCAATTCTTTTTCAATCTGGTCAAGCCGATTCTCTACATCTGAGCGGGTATCAGCTTTTGCATGGGAAAGAGGGAGAAAACAAAGAATCAGAACTCCAACCAAAACCGCTAAAATTTTCTTCATCTATTACCCTCCTAAATTAGTAAAACAACTGCTTACAAAATATAAAAAATAAACCGTTGAACCAATCTGTCTGCTTAATCCTTTTCCCTTTTATCACCTCCTTTTCACTCAATTTTAAAACTTCAACCCATTAGTTTCAAATATCTCTCTACAAAACTGCGAAAATTTCTTTTTTTAAATGTTATTATAGCCAATTAAAATGAGTCAAGAAAAAATTGATTTATTATCAATAAAAATATTTCTCCCCCTATTTAAAAAAAAACGCTTTTTCGAGCCAATATATGCAAAACTTTAATTGTTTTATCAATATCTTTTTCACTATTGAAAATGCCGGGACTCAATCTCACCGTGCCGTTGGGGAAAGTACCTGCCAATCTATGGGCATCAGGAGCACAATGAATTCCAGCCCTTGTTATTATCCCAAACTTCTTATCAAGTATTTCAGAAACCTTCATAGGATCTCTATTTTTTATATTTAGCGATAAGACTCCTAATCTATTTTCTTTGCCAATAAGCCCGTAAAGTTCGATCCTATCTATATCCTTTATTCCATCTATAAGTTTATTTATCAGATTCTTCTCCTTCTCCGCTATCGCCTCTATCCCACCCTTCTTCTTTATATAATCTATCCCCGCCCCGAGAGATACTATCCCCGGAGTATTGAGCGTACCACTCTCAAACTTGTCAGGTAATTCATCAGGCTGATTTTCACTTTCCGAAAAACTTCCGGTACCTCCTTCTTTAAGCGGAATAAGTGACACATCAGGAGAAATATACAAGAAACCTGTCCCCTGCATTCCAAAAAGCCCCTTATGACCTGATGCGGCAAGAAGATCTATTGATGATGACTTTACATCAATAGGTATATGCCCAGCACTTTGTGCGGCATCAACAAGGAATACAACACCATACTCTCTGCAAATCTTTCCTATCTCATTTATTGGCACAATTGTGCCCAAAACATTCGATGAATGCGTAAAGACAGCAAGTCTTGTTTTCTTTGTAATAATCTTCTTAACATCGTCAGGGTCAATTTCTCCCCTCTCAGATGCCTTTACTTTCTTTACTTCAACACCCTGTCTTTTTAAAAGAGCAAGGGGTCTGATTACAGAATTGTGCTCCATCGGAGATGTTATGACTTCACCTGTTTCTATTCCCATTCCTTTTATTGCAAGATTCAGTGCTTCAGTGGCATTGGAAGTAAATATTATTCTACTGCTGTCATCAATTCCAAAAAAATCTGCAATCTTTTCTCGTACTTGAAATACCTTTCTGTATGCCTGCAATGCCATACTATTTGTTCCTCTTCCTGGATTACCGCCATATTTCAAAAGTGCATCATTTACTGCCTTTACAACGGAAGGCGGCTTTGGGTGAGATGTTGCGGCATTATCAAGATAAATTATTTTTCTCTTACTCTTTTTCATTCATTAATTAAAAAAAAGAATTAACAAATTAGCTGAACTTTTAACATAAAGAAGAATACATCTCCATTTGAATTTGAATTTATTAAAAAGAATTAAATTCTCCTTCCCCTTCATAATTAATTTTCCTCAGTAAAAGTACAAAAAGCAATCATCAACAATCATTAACCTAAAGGGTTGAAGATAACAAGATACTTTAATGTATTTGCTGAAAATTGAATTTTGGTAAAATATTTTCAATGCAAAGGATGAATAAATATAATTCCGAAGTCTTTGTATAGTTTTCTCTGTATTATTTTTTAGCCAATTTTAAGTATCAATTCCCAAAAAGGCATTTCTTTTTGTCCATTATCTTTTATAATTGAGTTTTTGAATAGAATTGATTTTTGATTATTTTTTGCTTTTTATAATTCTAAAAAAGGAAAATTTCAGGTGAAATGGTTTTTTGCTCTCAATGATGTATCTCACGAATTTGAAGCATATTCCAATATGCTCAAGGTTGCAGTCCACACGGCATTAAAATATACATCCTTATCTCCATATTTCTTATATGACGGCAAAGAAAATGCGCTGACAGATTGGCTAAGGGAAAGAGATGTGAAAATCATATTTCGCCGCTCTTTTCTTTATGAAAAGTTGAAAGAAATAAGTGAGAAAGAAAATGATACAAATTACCTATCTGTTGGTGCCGGAACCTTTCTTCGGATTGAAATCCCCCAACTCACTCTTGAAATGGGAATTCCTGATGAGTATGTGCTTTATACCGATGTGGATGTAATGTTTTTAAGTGATGTCAATGATTATATGGAAAGTTTAAAGCCGCACTTTTTCGCCGTTGCACCTGAGTTCTATATCGATAACTATAGAAAAATGAATGTTGGTGTAATGTTGATGAATCTCAAAAATCTCAGAACTATGGATAAGAAATTTCTAAAATTTACAGAAGAAAATATAGAATATCTTGCTAAAAAAGTCTGGGATCAAACTGCTTATCATAAGTTCTATAAAAAATGGTGGAAAAACCCGGAATGGGATAGACTCTCTCCAGAATACAATTGGAAACCCTATTGGGGGAAAGATTATTCATCAGCCAAAATAATTCATTTCCATGGACCAAAACCATATCAACGAGAGATGTTACAATCTGCTAATATGCCCGAAAATATCAAAAGTCTAAAATGGCTCGCAAAAGGCGCCTATTACGAACTCAGCGAATTATGGAGTAAAATGCTGAAGGAAGCGGAAGAGAATTTTCAATAATTAAGCTCTCTATAAGAAGTAATGAAAAAATTGATTTTGCCCATTCTTCTATGTAATATGAATATTGGATATTCAATTTATATAACAAATTAAACTGAAAGAATCAGCAAAGAAGTTTCATGTTGTCATCCTGACAGGTCCCCGTCAATCAGGAAAAACAACACTTATAAGAAATGTTTTCAAAAATTATCATTATGTATCCCTTGAAATGCCCGATCAACGCGCTTTTGCCATTGAAGAACCGCGAGGTTTCCTATCGCAATTTCACTACCCTGTCATATTGGATGAAGTTCAGCGCACACCTGAACTATTCTCATATATTCAGGTTATTGTTGATGAAAAGAATCAAGCAGGACAGTTCATACTAAGCGGTTCTTACAATTTTCTTCTTATGGAAAGAATTTCCCAATCTCTTGCAGGTCGCTGTGCAGTGCTTCATCTTCTGCCCTTTTCATTATCAGAGATAATGGGAAGACAACCCGTTTCTATCACAAAAATAGGTAATCAGAAAATTTCACATCAAAAATCAAAGAAATTCGATCTTATGGAAACCCTTTACAAAGGATTTTATCCAAGAATATATGACAAAAAAATTCCGCCACGTGACTGGTTGAGCAGTTATTTCCAAACATATATCGAAAGAGATGTACAAAATATCTTGAATATTGGTGATATCAAGACATTCGAAAGATTCGTTCTTCTTTGCGTCGGAAGAAATGGACAACTGCTCAATCTTACAAACCTTGCCTCAGATTGCGGCATTACCCATACAACGGCAAAACGGTGGATAGCCATCCTTGAAGCAAGCTTCATTATTATACTTCTTCGGCCCTATTATAAAAACTTCGGGAAGAGAATTATTAAAAGCCAAAAAGTCTATTTTCTCGATACCGGCCTTCGTTGCTATCTGCTTCGTATCCAAAGGGCAAAAGACCTTTTTCAACATTCTATGAGAGGTTCAGTTTTTGAAAGTTTGATTGTTTCAGATTTATGCAAAAATTTTTTCCATAGGGGAGAACTGGCTCCTCTCTATTTCTGGAGAAGTTCATAAGGAATGGGAATCGACCTATTGATAGATATGGGAAACTTTATTTTGCCCATAGAAATCAAATCCTCACAGACCATTGCAGATGATTTTTTCAAAAACATCAAGCTATGGCAGGATTTCTAAGACAATGGGGAAAGCGCCGCAGCTTTAATCGATGGCGGAGATGGGCAATTCAAGAGAAATAATGTAAATGTATTTGTATATCCGTGGGCGATTTTATAGAATCACGCTCTAATATTGAAGACCATCAAGAAATCAAAGGACTGAAATTCAATAGGATAATTGAGAATTAAGCTCTCTCTATTTTGATTTTTTGACAGATGTACTGATTATATTCTATTAATTTAAAACTTAATTTTTTTTTTGAACAATGAAGAAAAAATCAAAAATAGTGCCTAAAACAAAACGCCCCATCTTCGACTGCCATATTCACATACATTTTGATTTTCAGCGTTCACAAGAATATGCCAAAAAAATCGGTATAAATTTTAGTCCTGAAGGCCTGATAAATGATATGAAAAAGTACAATGTGGTAAAGGCGCTCATAATGTCCACTTTTAGCAATAGATTTACACTTGAGTTTGCAGAAAAATATTCACCGCATTTTCTTTGTGCAGCAACTCTGAATCCCCTCGCCTTTGACAAAAAAGATTTTGAATTTGTGAAGGCAAACCTCGCTAACAAATCATTCAGCGCAATCAAGCTCTATCCCGGTTATGTCAAATTTTATCCATACGAAAAAAAATGCGAGCGCATCTATAAACTTGCTATGAAATACGATGTGCCCGTCATATTCCATTCAGGCGACCCTGCATTTGAATCAGCGCCTGTAAAATACTGCCATCCAATTCACTTGGACGATACTGCCTGCAAGTTTCCAGATTTAAAAATTGTCATATCTCATCTTGGTTTTCCATGGTTTGCAGATACTATGGAAGTAGTCCTGAAAAATCCCAATGTATATACAGACATATCTGGCTTATTCTCAGGAGAAAAAAGCCCTTACAAAGAAAAGATGAAAGAGGAGTTGAGAAGGGAAATTGAAAAGATAATCTATTTCGGCGCAGGCGACAAAGTGCTATTCGGCACTGACTACTCTCTTGTATCTTATGATGAATACATAAATTTTGCAGAAAAACTTAAAATTAGTAAAACAGACATTGATAAACTTTTCTACGGCAATGGGGAAAGACTCTATAAATTTTAAATCTTTAGGGAGAGTTTTATGAAAAGAAGGTCCTTTATAAAAAAAGCAGGGACTGCAGTCATTCTTCTATCAGGTGGATTGCCAAAATTATTGATTGCCGATGAATCAAAATCCAAAGGATTGGTCGAAAAATCGGTTGTATCTGTAGTAACAAACAAAAACGCTGTAAATTCTCAGGGAAAGATAAATGCTGATATTGTAAAAGCAATGGTGGAAAAGGTGATTACACTTGCCACAAATACAAATACAACTGAAGAATCTTGGGCAAAAATATTTCCCAACTATAAGAATGATGAAGTCATAGGACTAAAAGTAAATGCTACAAATAGGAAACTTCCTACACATCCTGAAGTGGCATATGCAATTGCAGACAGTTTGATTGCAGCAGGCGTAAAACCGGGAAATATTATGATATTTGAAAAGCTATCGCGAAGTCTTGAAAAGACAGGTTATAAAATCAACGATGACAGCAAAAAGGGGATAAGATGTTTTGGTCATGACCATAAACAGCTTGGCTTTGACAAAAAAATCAAGGCGAAAATACCTACTTTGGGATTGGAGCTGAATTTATCAAGAATTGTCACAGAAATTTGTGATTATATAATTAATGTTCCGGTCCTAAAAAATTCTACCAACGAATCCCCTTCGTCAGGTAAGGCAGGAGTTACCCTTTCACTGAAAAACGCCTATGGCTATATACCTCTTGCAGATTTTCCATATGTGCCGCCTATTGAAGGGCTCGATCCTATCGAAGTAATCGAGAAAATGCATTCAAACAATGGCAATCCTCAAATTGCTGAGCTCAACTTATGTCCTGAAATAAGAGTAAAGACAAAATTCGTAATTCTGGACGGATTATTGGGGCTTTATGAAGGCGGTCCCTTTGGCCCTCCACAGTGGATAAACAATCAGATAATGGCATCTACCGATTTGGTGGCTATTGATACAGTGGGGATGAATACAATAGACGCAAAAGCAAAGGAAGTCGGTAAATCCCTTTCTTCACCCTTTGCCAAACATATCGCAACTGCATCTAAACTTGGACTTGGCAATACAGATGCTGATAAAATAGATCTAAAAAAATATATTTTCAGCTAAATAAATTATTCTATTTTAAAATATTCTATTTTTTGGGAAGCAGATTGACAAATTTTCGAAGGGAATGGCGAATTCATCAAAAAAATAAATATTACATTAAATATCAATATGTTATAAGTAGGAAGAAAAGATAATTCAATAAAATCTCCTTTACAAACTTCACATCTTTGTTTAACATTCTATCACCCTTCAAAAATCATTAAATTCTTTATGCAAAAAAAGAAAGTATATATTTCAGGAGATGCCTTTCTGAGTATGGTTATTGCCGCTGTCGAAGTATTCAGAAAGGAGACTTTGGGCATTTTATTGGGATACAAAAGTGAAAATGCGTTTGTAATCGAAAATGCAATTGCCTATCAAACTTCTGACAGATATGCCTCCTTAGTCCATCGCAACGATAATGCCCACAGGAGAATTGCAAGCTTTCTAAAAAATGTTAATAGCCCATCAAAGATAATTGGGGATTTCCATTCCCATACACAATTTGGTAATAACAAAGGAGGTTTCATCCCAAGCAAGGAAGATATAGAGGAGATGAAAAATGGAGGCGTATATTGTATAATTGAAATAAATCGAAAGAATAAAACTCAAATTTGGGATTACAATCGAGATGGAACGATGTCGGGAACTGTTGGAGATTATTTTATAAAGATTGCGGCTTGGTACCGAAATGAAAGAAACCTTAGACCACAACTTGGTACAATATCCTGTCCCTTTGGATTAGGATTTACTTGGAGTTATGAACAATATGAAAAATAAAAGGAGATCTTGAAATGGCTGATGAGTGTATTCAAAGGAAATCCAATCTTGAAAACTGCACATGCACTTACACCTCATGCAGTAGGAGAGGGAATTGTTGTGCCTGTGTTGCATATCACAGAAGCAGTAATGAAATCCCCGGATGCTTTTTTTCACCAGAAGCAGAAAAGGATTGGGATAGGTCAATTAGAAGATTCATAAAAGATAAAAGTTAAAAGAGACGAGCCATTTTTTTGACATCTGAATAAAAATTCTGCTTTTCATTCGTAATTTTTTTGACGTTTTTTTCTCTTTAAAAATCACAACAAGTATTCTGTTCCAAAATTTTCCTACAAATCATTCTTCTTAAAACTCACTGATTTTTCGAAATAAAAAATAAATCATTCTTATCCATTAACTTTTTTTCCTTTCTTCCGATACAAGTTGGCACAGGGATTGCATTATAAGGAAATAAAAACATTAACCATGGAGGGTTTGAGATGAATTCGTTACATTTAAACATCCCAAAAAGTGTCAGAGAAATTCTACCTGATGTAGCACACGAAATCTACAAAGATGCCTACAACTTTGCTTGGGAATATTACTGCGGTGATGATGAAAAGTCCCACAAATATGCATGGAAAGTTGTAAGGCGCAGTATTACAGAAATAATCTTGGACATCAAATCACACTAAACGGAAAAAACTAAAGTTCTTTTAGTTCTGCTGTAAAGAATTAAATTTTTGATTAGATATTTTATCTTCTCTGACTAATCACAATTTCTTTTCTTGGTTGATATCCTTCCAATCCTTCAAATCGTGCTTTCCATAAAAAAAACAAATATTTACACTTTCTAAATAGTATTTTCATACTTATTTTATATCAATTCTCGTGATGAGATGAGGGGGGCTTAATCTTCAAAGGGAGGATGAAAGATGCCGCAAACATTGAAGCTTAGATACAATGAAATGGTCAAAGAGAGATTTGCCAATGAATATGAACTGACAAAAATCGAAGTTGACGACGACCTTGCATATATGAAAGCTGAAAAGGACGGAGCAACAATGGAGCACATTTATGAAGCATATAAATGTGAAAAAATAAAAAAGATTCGCCTTGCCAAATTGAATGCTGAAGGAGCTGTTTATGTCCGCAATGCTGTGATTGTTCCCTGCGACAACTATGATCTACCCCTTTTTTCATACGATATCGTAGAATCAGTCAATAAACTATTCGCTATTATCGACATAATCCCTTGGCGAAAAACTGAAGAATATCGCAAAAAATATGTAGAACCAATGAAGCCAATAAAAGAGAAACATTCTAATATACCTGTCTTAGAGAAAGCTAAACAGGAGCTTTCAGATTGGGGCAGAGAATTTGAGTCTGGATATAAATTTTATCTAAGATGTGAAAAAAAATACGAGCCAAGAGTAGAAGAAGCATTCAAAGATTATCTTGAACTTTATATGGGATATTTAAAGGAAGCTGTTCCCATTGAAGATGAAGCAATAAAAAAAGAAATCTTGGATTACAAAAAATATTATCAAGAAGTGTATCAGAAGAATGATCCCGGCAAGGGACCGGTTACAGTATTTTTCGGGAAGGAATGGGCTGATAGATTTTTTGCTGATTTTCCTTTTTAAGAGAAATATCTTGATTGCACTTTTTTCTCAGGTCTCCAATATAGTATTGTGCTGTTTATAGGTAAATTCCTGCTATTCCCATGTCTGATTCGACAACCCACTGACTCTAACTACTGAATAATCCAAGAAAACTTTCAACAGCATTCGAAAGAGGCTGAATGTTTTGGGAAACCAAGAAAAAAGGATAACGACAAAACGAGAGAGGCAAAAAACAAGTAAAAAAATTCTTGAAAATTCACTACTTAAATGTGAAATATTTTTTATTATAAACAAGAAAAATGAGGAGGAATTCATAATGCCGCAGACATTGAAATTGCGTTTTAATGAAATTGTCAAGGAGCGTTTCACAAAAGAATTTGACACAAAAAAAGTTGATATTGAAGATGATCTTGCATACATAAAAAATGACAGAGACGGCGCCTTTGTTGATCATACATATGAAGTCTTGAGATGCAAAAAAATAAAAGCAATAAAACTATCAGCTTTGAATGCTGAAGATACTATCTATGTAAGAAACGGCATAATACTTCCTGAAGACGACTACGATATTCCGCTTTTCACTTATGACCTTGTTGAAGCTTCAAGCCGTATGTTTTCAACTATCGATATTGTTCCGCTTTTGAAAAATGAAGAATACAACAAGAGGTATGTTCTCCCAATGAAGCCCATTACTGACAAATACAATGACATACCAAGAATTGAAGGTGCAAAACAGGATATTTCAGAATGGGGCAAAGAATTTGAGTCAGGCCAAAAGCTCTATATAAGATGTGCCAAAGAATATGAGCCAAAAATAGAAGAAGCTTTCAATGAATACCTCGATTTATATATCTCTTTTATCAAAAATGCTGAACCTATCAATGATGAAAATGCAAAGAAAGAGATGGCTAATCTGAAAGAAAGATACAAGAAGGCATACCATGAAAACGACCCCGGAGTAGGACCAATGACAATATTTTTTGGAAAGGAATGGGCTGAAAAGTTTTTTGAAGAATTCCCCTTCTAATTCATTTCTTCTTTGAGGAAAGCATTTTAGAAACAATATTTAGATTTTTTCTTGCTGTCTCATAGTAAGGATCAATCTTTAGGGCTTCTTTGAAATGTAATGTTGCCTTATCAAGGTCATTCTTTTTTATATAGAGCGCACCAAGAAGATTATGGTATCTCTTATCATTCTTTTTTGAAAGGAGGTTTGATAACTCTTTTTCTGCGTCCTCTAAATCACCCTTTTCAAGATAATTCACTGCAATACTGTAATGTGCCTCTACATAATCGGGATGCTTCTGAATAATCATTCTATAAATTTCTATTGCTTCATCGTAGCGTTTCATTGTTGTATAGGTCATAGCAAGATAAAGCCAAGCATCATCTGCTTTTGGATTTATATTGATTGCCCTTTTTAAACTTTTTACTGCATCATCATATCTGCCAAGTGAAAAATAAACCCTCCCCACCTCTTTCAAAGCTTCCCAATCATCAGGGGTTAACTCAACAACCTTTTCATACTTCTTCAGTGCGTTACTAAGATCCCCCTTTTTCATATAGAGAATGCCAAGCTCTTTTTGAATAGGCACATCGTTAGGATTTATTTTCTCTGCCTTTTCATATTCTTCAATAGCTCTATCTATCATCCCCTTCTTTTTGTATATTAGAGCAAGATTGAAATAGGCATCAACATATTCAGGATTGATATCAACAGCTTTTTGAAACCACCCTACTGCTTTATCATACTGTTGTTTATTGCAATATAAAACACCTATGTTGTTGTATGGGAGAGGATAGGAGGAATCGAGCTGTATAGTTTTTTTATACTCTCGCATTGCGCCTTCATAATCATTCATAGCTTCAAGCGCCATTCCAAGATTGAGATGCGCACGAGCTTTATTGGGGGATTTCTTGACCGAATCAGACCAGAGTTTATATTGGCTTTCCCATACTTGATTGCGATTGTATGTCAAAAGGCATAACAAGATTATGATGGTGCCTGTTGAAATCCATACAAACAATTCCCTTTTTCTCAATGATGAAAAAAAGGAACTTATGCCTTTGACAAGAAAAGCAGCAAACAGGGTAAATACTCCAAGTGATGGCAAATAAATCCATCTCTCACTTGCAAGGTCATCAAGTGGGAAAACCGAAGTAGGCAGAAGATTTATTACAAACCACAAAAAAAAGAAGACAACAAATCTTTCTTTTCTAAAAAATATAAAAACCATTATGAAAAGGGCTGTAATACCAAGAAGGGATAAAATTCCCTGCAAAGAAAAAAGAGAAGTAATCTCCCTGATATCGTGGCAAATATTGAGATTTACAGGAAAAAGCAGAAGTTTGAGATAAAAGAAAAAAACCTTCATCTGGCTCAAAAACTGAGTGTAAAAACTTCTTATTTTAAGACCATATTCAATATCCTTGACCAAAACAATGCGGGAAATGAAATATGCAACAATCAGAAAGCCCCAAAGGGCATAGATGAGAAAAGAGATCTTAGGAGCTCCATTCTTTTTTTCCCTTTTGCCTTTTTCTCTATATACAAACAAATATTCAATAAGAAAGCATAGCAAAGGAAGAGCAAGAAGGTTTTCCTTTACTAGCAATCCCAAAAGGAAAGAAACGAACACTAATAGTGAATAGATTATTCGATTTCTCCCTTTTTCAATCAAATATTTAATAAAACAAATCAATGCAAAAAGGTAAAAGAACGCTGAAAGAATGCTTGAGCGGCTTGAAATATAAGTAACAGATTCTACTGCCGTGGGATGACAGGCAAAAACCAACGATGAAATGAAAGAAATTATTTCAGAATAGCAACTGACGAAACTTTCCTTTGATAAAAAATTGGTAAAAAACAATATACAGAAAAGGTAAACTAAAATTGAATTTATAATATGGACAACAATATTGAATGTTCTATAGCTTGAAGGGTCCAATTTTGATATTTTGTAATTGAAGGCAAATGTCAAAGCCAAAAGAGGCCGCGGAAGATTTTCCTCGATAATCCTTCCAATATCAAAGCTTCTGATTGTATAGTTGCTCAAAATAACAGGGTCATCGTCATAAAGGAATGGATAATCGAGAGTTATAGAATAGGTCAATGAAACAAGTAATACTATCAATACAATCGCTATTTTAAAATTTCGCGAAATAGAAGGCATAAAAAAGCGTCATGTTTCATTTATACAAAGGTGAAACTACTTGAATAAGGGTATATTTCAAGAGCTCCTATTCTCTATTCTTCCAAGAATCTATAATCTTATCGCTTTTGCAGACTTCGCCAAAATTCTGATCCATATTTATCAGTGCTGCCTTCCTAAGTTCAGGGTCATATGAGGCAGTCAAATCTTCGGGTATAACGGCATAGTAACCATGCATAAACGCAGAGCGCACAGTAGTTTCAACACAAACATTAGTAGCTACACCTGTTGCGATTATTGTCTTGATTCCCAACTCCCTTAACTTATTTTCAAGTTCTGTTTCAAAAAAGGAGCTGTATGTAGTCTTTCTGATAACAAAATCACCAGGTTGGGGCTCGATACAAAGTTTTCCTGCGCTTTCAAAGTCAAAGTCTTCCTTAAAGATTTCTGCTCTTCCATGCCTGTCAAAAAGCTCTTTAGTCAATGAAAAATCTCTGAATGCCTTAATATCCTGCTGAATGAAAATTATTGGAACTCCGCTTTCCCTTGCTTTTTCCAAAAAATTTTTTATTGGTTCAATGACAACACCTGTTACATTCTGAAGAGGACCGCGGCAGAACATATTTTGAACATCGACTATGACCACAGCTGTGTGAGAGGGGTCAATTTTTTCATCAAAACTTAAAGTCTTTTTTTCATTTGCCATTTTTTCCACCTCATATTTAGTTTTTGTTTTTTTTATTATAATTTTTTTTTAAACTCTTCAAAAGGCAAAAACAATTTCAGTTATAGGGAAATTATGGAAGCAATCTTTGTCATATTGAATTCTCAATGCACAAAAGAATGTCCATATTGTTTTTACAATACCGGACATCAGAAGAAAAGACAACAGTATTTGACAACAGATTCAATAATGTCATTTATCTCCCCTTTAAAAATGAAGGGCTTGCAAAGTGTCATATTGACAGGAGGCGAACCACTTCTTTTTAAAGAATTACCTGTGTTGATTGAAAATCTTGCAAGAGAAGGACTATATTCACTTTTGATAACAAATGGCGATCTTCTGACAGACGAGAAAATCGATGAAATTACTCAAAAAGGCATTTCATCAATTTCTGTCTCTCTGCATATTGAAAAAGATGATGAACATTTGCTTGAAGATAAAATGTTTACCACCTCATCAAAGATCAGTCTTCCTCTAACATTCATATTTACACTTACAATTCCCAATTATAAACTTGCAGGCAAAGCAGTAAAAATAGCAAAAAAACTTGGACGAGGATTGATTCTCCAACATGCTTTTATTCCACATTATTCAAAGCAATTTAAAGAACTTTCTTTGAGACATCTCTTCAATGAAAGAAAGGATTTGTTCAAAAAGTTTAGGGAAGAAATTTTGGAATGGTCTAATGCCTATAATTGCATCGAATATGCAAACCTTTTCCTATCTTTTTTTTCAGGGCGAAAAGAAAAACCGCAATTCTGTCCTATGGGTACTGACATAATGGTTTTAAACTGTGATGGCAAACTTGTTCCCTGTTTTCATAGAGAAGACCTTCATTTAGGAAATATATTTAATGATGATATTTCATCAATTGTGGAAAATCGAAGGAAATTTTCAAATATTCTTTGTAATGCCGAATGCTTCGGCGAACATTGCGTCTCCCTGTTTGCGTAGATAAATCTCACATAAAGGTAATGTATAAGTAGGTATTAAAGACAAAATTCTTTAAGGTTAATGATAACACTTGATTATATTACAGATGAAAAGTAAGAAATCATCAATATCTTTTCTTGCATTCACAACGGGAGTTTTCGCAATAATTTTGCAGTCCGTAATCATCAGAGAATTTTTAGTGGTGTCATTTGGAAACGAGCTTTCCATTGCGCTGGTCCTGGCAGGATGGCTCACAGGCATTTACGCAGGCGCCTTTATTTCGTCGCAGATTAGAAGCCCTAAATGGGAATCAATCCTTCTCTATATTCTCACCTTTATGCCTTTTCTATCATTTTTCATTCTGTCACTGATTAGGAGCTCTCGCGAAATTTTAAATATCGAGGCAGGCGAATATTTCTCATTTGCAAAACTTTTCTTAATCTCTTTTACTTTAATACCTTTATCAAGCCTTCAAACAGGATTGATTTTCCCGCTTCTTTGCAAAGCAAAAAAAGAAAAATCCGCTGATAATAAAAATCCTATTCAATGGATTTACGTTTTTGAATCGGCAGGCAGTCTTTTTGGAGGAGTTGCCTTTACATTTATTCTAATAAACTTTTTTTCTTCATTTGAAATTCTAACTATCATCATCGAATTTTCCCTTCTTGCTGTATTTCTATCAATAGAAAAGGAAGAGAAAAAATCCCGCATTTATGCTGCAACTGTATTGATATTTTTAATAATAATCGGCTACTCCTTCGGAGCCGTAAAAAAAATAAATGACTACCTAATCAACTCACGCTGGAAGGCTGTCGCGCCTGATACAAAGCTCATAAAGTCAATCGATACGAAATATCAGAATATTGCTATTGGAGAAAGGAATGGACAGATAAATTTTTATCTCAATGGAGAATATTCCGGAACATTGAAAGATGAATATGGCTTTTCAATGACTGCTAATTTTATAATGAACCAAACAAACAACCCCAAAAAAGTTCTTTTGATAGGTGGTGCATTAACAGGATTGATAAAAAAAATCCTCAATTATCCTATTGATTCTCTCCACTATGTAGATATAGACCCTCAACTGATAAAGGCATCAGAAGAATATGCAAAAAAGTTTTTCCCAAAAATCCTCTCAGACAAGAGACTTAAAAAATACGCATTGGATGGAAGGTATTTTCTTGCAAGAAGCAAAGAGAAATACGACATCATTATACTGAATATTCCGGAGCCCCATAATGCTGTAATAAACCGATTTTATACAGAAGATTTCTTCAAAAAATGCAGCAGCAAACTGAACAAAAAGGGAATCGTAGCCCTCTCATTAACACTTCAAAACAACTATTTGGGAGGCGAATCGCTTTATTACGGAGCATCGATATATAATTCGCTAAAAAAAGTATTCAAAAATGTCATTGCAACTCCCGGAGAAAAAATCTTTTTCCTTGCTGGAAACAGTAAAGATTCTCCGACAACCGATATCCCAACCCTCGAAAAACGTTTTCTTTTGAGCAATATTTCTGACCCCTATTTCACAAGGTTTCATTTTCGCCTTCTTCTTCCAAAAGAAAGATTAAAATTCATAAACGAAAAACTCTCATCCATCAAAGAAATCCCTAAAAATACTGATTTTCATCCAATATCTTATTTTTACAATCTAATATTGTGGGACAGGTTTTCAACTGAAAGGAGTCAGGGTTTTTTTGCATCTGCTGCATTATTTCTAATATCACTTCCCAAAATTTCATATTTCATAACAGTCCTCCTTTTCTTTACAGTTATCTGTGCAATAATCTTAAAATTTGCTGACAAAACTCCTAAAGCCCTTCAGACAATTTTCACTACAGGTTTTTGCGGTATGGCATCAAGTTTAATTCTTCTTTTCTCATTTCAAAATATTTTTGGCTATATATACAGTATGGTGGGGCTTTTGATAGCAATATTTATGGGGGGATTAACAATAGGAGGTTTCGCTTCATCTCTCTTTTCCAAAGAAGAAGGAAAGACACAAAGAGGCATAATCTTCAATCAATGTCTTATGGCAGCGGCTTTTATCTCGATGCCTTATTGTTTAAAAGTGATTTCAAAGAACGCTGCATTTTCTCCTTTGAAATACGAGATACTCTTTTCAATAATTATTTTCCTCTTTGGTTTGTTAACAGGCATACAATTTCCTCTTGGAGGCAGGATGTTGATTTTTTCGGGTCATTCAGTTGAAAAATCCTCCGGATATGTGGATGCTCTTGACCACTGCGGTGCATTTGCAGGCGCAATGGTTACAGGGATAATTCTTCTTCCAATTCTTGGCATAACCTTAACCTCTTTTCTTGCAGGATTTGCAAATCTACTCTCAGTTTTTCTTTGGTTCATAAGAGAATCGTAAGAATTTTTCTGTTAATCCAAACCTTTTTAATGTATAAGGATGCTGTAATTATAAATCTTTTAACGAGGAGTTATATTATGTCAGAAAAAATAAGTGAAAAAATCTTTAAACGGATATCAGAAGTAGTCAATCTCGAGCCCATTGACGAGTTTAAAGACATTGAAACCTTTAAAGCATTGGATGGAAGAGATGCTGGCATATTCCGTGCCTACAAAGGCGAAAAAATTAAAAAATTTTCCATTGCAGAAATCAGCGTTGCACCCGGAATGACCTATTTCAATGTAGGCATCAAACCGGAAACAAATTACAACATTTCTACATTTGCAATAAACTATATGGAAATGCCTGATAAAATTCAGTTCGATGTTGACCTTTATCCTGCTGTGGACCTCGTTGAGCATCAAGATTTTATCGATAAATATTATGAGCAGTTGAATGGTGTATATATGGAAGCAAGAAAATCTGAAGACTTCCAATGGAAGCCCTCTGATTTTGCCTGGATGAGAGCAAGGACTTCACCCTACTTCTTTATGTCTCCTGCGGCAAAAGAAAAAGAAGATAAAGTGCACAATTTGATCAATGCATATCTTGAAGTTTGGATTCAAATGTATCAGAACGAAAAACCGGTATCCGAGGAAATGGCAAAAGCAATTGAATACAGGAAAAAATGTATGATCGAGGTACTTCGCGAAAAAGAACCGGATAAAACGATTATCCAAAAAGTATTTGGCAATGAACTTACAGAACGATTAGCAGAAGCTATGATGTAGAAGCATTTATTGGTTTACTTTTCTTCCAAAGAAAATAACAGCCGATAGCCCATATTATCCTTGATGAAACATTGAGGGTTTGCTCAAGAAATACCGCGTAATTCGATGTCAAATTGAATTTACTCCCTACATAGCCCATACTTGTTGTCATAAGGACATCAAGGGCAAAGAATATCACAGCGGCTGTAGCTTTTCTTCTCAATGATAGAAGAATAAGACAAATCGTGGTGCCTAAACCTCCGAGAATCATCATAGGAAGAAAGATTTTTTTAGAAGATGCAATGCCAATGGCGTTTAATGAGCTTTCCCCTCCTCCCTTTTTCAAGAGCACCATCAATAAAACATAAAAGATGATGAAAAAACCTATGCCCATTAGAGGAAATTGTATATCACCCAAAATTCTTATGTCTGTATCTGCCATCGCAATAATCAGCTTCCAAGTAGCTTTAGACATTCCAGCGAGAAAAACAAAAACAGATGCAATCAAAATAAGCACATAATGGAATTTGTTGATATCTCTTCTGATGCTTGAAATTACAAAATAAATGCCAATAACGAAAACTATATTTGGTAAATAATCATAAAGCGCTACTCCCAATGAAACATCAGGGGCTTGCATATTAAATCTCCTATTTAAAGAGGTAAGGAAGAATCGAATATTTAGCCGCAATAACTCCGCCTATATCCTGCAGGAAATGAAGAATTGCAATGGGCCACATACTTCTGCCTTTTCTATAAATAATCAAATAACCAATGGTAATTGGGTATTGGAGAAACATAAATATTGCAAAATAAGGAGAAACGGGCTCCATTCCTAAAAGAAATTTGGTCCAGAAAATTACATGGATAAGCCCAATGAAACCCCAAAAGAAAATCAAGCCAAGAGCATGTCCCAATATCTTCAATCCTTTGCTTTCAAAACGGTTTGCAAAAGCATCATATATATAAATCCATAAAAGCTGTTCGCTAAATGCATTGATAGTGCACCAAACGACGAGAGTAAAAGCAAATCCCATAAAAAAACTAAAAGACCTTTCGTATCCTTCAGCAATTGGAGTTACAAATGCAGCAGATGCAATCAGTATCATCATTAAAACAAATAAAATCACGAAAAGTGGTGTAATCATCTTTTCAGGCCAATAATAATCTGCTGTCCCCTTCCTCCAAAAAGCAATACCCCAGCAAAAGCCATAATAGACAAGAATCGGCAAGAGCGCCCCCGTTAGGTCGTAAAGTGCCTTGCAGAGAAAAGGGAGTCCACCCGTAATTGCAATAGCAAGAATAATATCGAGATTGGTTGATTTAAAATCGACTCCTGAAACTTTGTCCATAATATCCTCCCTCAAATCATTGCGTCAGTTATTCTTTGAATGATATTTTTGTCTTCGAGAATTTTATCGAAATAACGTGCTTTACCAGGGTCACCTTCTGCTGTTATCTTTCTTATCATCTCCTTTCTTCTTTTAATCAATGTGATTTCATCGTCATCATCAATGGGTTCTGCCTTTTTATACATTTCAAGCCACAGTTTAAGACGTTTGAAACTCAAGTTTATGAATTCTTCTGATTTGTCTGCAGGACAAAGCCCTTTAATCCAATAAGGAGAACGCATCGTCCTTGACCAGAAAAAATCAGATTCAAGCCTTTCAACATTATTCATAGACAAAAACTCATCATATGTCTCTTTCAGTGGATTAAAATATTTTTCAAGATAATCATAATTTACAACCGGATCCTTTACGCCATAAAAATCCACATCCATATTGATACCTTTTGGCGTATGACTTAAATTACAAGCAAATATTGGGAGGTCATAATTGTCTTGCGGAATTATGCTCAGGCCGTTTATTTCAACACCAGTCATAGTATAGTTGCCGTAAGCGATCTTTACAATCTTTTCAGCTTTAAAGTGTTTTACTCCACCTTTGATAACGACTTCTCCGTTTTTCCCCTTTGCCTCGAAGTCGGTCAAATCCGCAAATGGAAAAATCTCTTCAAGGGTAATGGAGTTTTCTATTTCTTTAAAAAGGGCATTGAGATAAAATTTCATAATCATTACTCCTCATATTTTCAAAAGGAATCTTTGAGACTCATTTTGTCGAGATTTTTTATCTTTTCAAAAAGTTCAGGCCGCTCTTCTCGTATTTTATCCTTATATTCTAAAAAAGCCGACCAAATCAATTCGGGCGTTTTATACTGGCTGAAAGTACCGGGGAAAACCCTGTCCTGAACAAGAGAAAAAAGATAATCTATTTCATCGTCAGTATAAGTGGGAATCAGTGCATATCCTTGAGCTACACGAAAAAACTTGTCACTATTGAACTCAAACTCTTTGAGCCACCACCTTTTATATTCATCAAAACCATTTTTGCCATCGAGCTCTTCCAAAACTGCTTTTGCCGCCTTATAACCGCACATCATCGCCCCCTGTGTTTCCACTTCCACATAAGCCGCTGAATCACCGGCAGCGATTGCATTCCCTTTGAAAGGTTTCTTCATTGGCGTTCTGACTTTTATTGAACAACCCGTTTTCTTCTCTATCATGGCATTCTCAAAAAGATACGCTAAGGGGCTTTTAGTCAAAAAATCATTCAAACACCGTGCATCACAAACCACTTCGGTAATACCATCTCTAAGCCCTATTCCCATAAATACTGGCGCATTGGAAAAATATTTTCTTCCAAAATGCCCTATCCATGATGCCTCAACATATTTCTTTACACCTTCCATCTCATAAATCATAGAATATGCCGTAGTTAGAAACTGCCTTTCTGTATTCATTCCAAGGCTCTCTGCAATAATGGAATTTACTCCGTCGGCAATGATTATCTTTTTTGACCTGATACTATCTTTTCTCTTTCGTGAGACTGTTTTTATCTCTACTTCATTGCCTTTGTCTTCAGCTGCATAGGCAACTGTTTCATTTCTCATCTCAACACCTACTTTTTCACATTCTTTCCATAATCCTTTGAGAAGAGCCCCTTTATCAAACTTCAATACTATGGGCTTGTCTTTTTCAGGATAGCGAAATCTCAACTTATATCCTGAAGGGGAAACATAAAATTTATCATAGACAGGCTTGATTATTCCTTTATAAGGCACTGAAAAACCATTTTTAGGGAAGATGAAGGAATCATTTTCATATCTGACGCTTTCTCCCATATATCCTTCATCTAAAATAAGATGCATACAGCAGCAGCGTGTAATCTTTTCTATATTCTTCCTTTTTTCAATAATGATTGCCTTTGCACCTTTGGAAGCACTTTCCATTCCTGCCACAAGGCCTGCAGGACCTCCTCCTATTATGGCGATATCATAGACCATAAAACATTTGTGATAAGAAAATTATAAAAAAAAGCAGGTGCAGATTTAGTTTATTAAAAGGGGAAAGATTGAAATATTCACTTGAGAAAAGGGAGGTGATTGAAATTGTTTTCTTACTTTCCCTTTTTATTTTCTACCCTCCCAACCTGCTTAGAGAATACTTCCAAATAATTCTATTGGCTTATTGCGCTCACTGGACACATATCAACGCAGGCATAACAGTCTATACAGGTATCTTCATCGACCACTGCGTTTGAATCGTCTTGCAACTCCAACGCACCTTGTGTGCATGCGTCAATACAGCATCCACAGGCAATACATTTTTCTTTATCTATAGTTGGCGCCATTTCCTTTTATCCTCAAAATGTTCCTTTCAATGTTATGCTTGTTCTTTTTTCAATCTTCGCATAGAGCTCCGGTTTTTCCCTTTTTATCTTTTCAGGGTCTTCAAGAAATGCCTCCCACATCAGCTTTGGTGTTTTATACTGGCTGTAAGTTCCCGGAAACTCTTTCTTTGCTCCAATGGAAAAAAGGTAATCGAGCTCCTCATCGGTATATGTTGGAATCAAGGCATAGCCTTGAGCTACCTGAAGGAAATCCTCACCATTAAATTCAAATGAATCCAGCCACCATTTTGTATATTTTTCAAAACCTTTTTTACCCTCAAATTCATCCACAAGAGCTTCTACAGCTTTATATCCGCACATAAGGGCACCTTGAGTTTCAACTTCAACATAGGCAGCCGAATCCCCTATTGCTATAAAATTTCCCTTGTAGGGCTTTTTCATTCCTGTAAATGCTTTGGCTGCGCATCCTGTTGCGCGGACTACCTTTGCTTTCTTGAAATTGTCCTTAAGCCGTCCCTTCGTCATAAAATTGTTGCATATATCAGTGGGCATATTGTTTTTTCCGCCAAGAGCTACTAATTCAACGATCCCTTCTTCAAGTGTAATTCCCATCAGCACTGCAGCATTGGAATAATAGCATCTTCCAAAGTGTCCAATCCATGTTGCTTCAGGATGATTTTCTGCACCTTCAATCTCAAATATCATCGCCAAGCCAGTTGCAAAATAAGTTCGTCCTTCATTCAATCCAACAGCTGCTGAAATCCGAGAATTTACCCCATCTGCAATTATTGCCTTCTTGGCGCTGATCTTGTCGTGTTTCCCTTTGCTCACAACATTGATTTCAACACTGCTGCCTAAATCCTCTGCATTGTATGCTGCAGTTTCACCTACCATTTTAACGCCTTTATCAGCGCATTCATTCCAAAGGTCTTTTAGAAGAAGTCCCTTATCAAAGCGGTAGGAGATAGGTTTCCCTGTATCCCTATTCTTGAAAACAAGCTCATAACCTGAGGGAGAACGATATATTTTTGTATATACAGGTTTGACTTCGCCTCTGTACCCCACTTCAAATCCGGTTTTTGGAAATATCATTTTATTGTCTTTGTATTCAGCATTCTCTCCCATATAGCCTTCATCGAGGATAAAGTTCATACAACAGCATCGTTTGATCATTCCTACATCTTTTCTTTTCTCTATTACTACAGTCTTCAATCCCTTTTCAGCCGCTCTCTTAGCGGCCATCAGCCCGGCAGGACCGGCTCCTATTATGGCAACATCGTAACTCATTTCTCCTCCTTCTTGTTTTTCTGTGCCTGCTTTTCTCTCCAATCACCGCAGTAAAAATTGTAGGCATTATCAAAGAGCAGAGCTTTTTTGAACTGAGGTGAAATTGGAAGAAGTTTTATAAACTCAAGGGCTGTCGAATAAATTGGAAGAATCAATGGAGAATCGGTACCAAAGAATACCTTATGCGGTACAAGTTGTTCAAGCATTCTTATATGTTCCAGGTCCATATAATATCTCATCTGCATCAGCATTGGATGGGGCACTGTAATGTCGGTATAAACATTTGGATGCCTGATGACATTCCAAATTGCCATTCGTGGATTATTCATTGCGCCGCAATGGAGTTGAACAATTCTTAATTCAGGAAAGTCTACTGCAACATCATCGACATAGACAGGGTCCTGATACTTGGCTCTTGTCCCTCTAATCTCTTCGACTCCTGTATGAATCTCCACATGGAGGCCTAATTCAACGCATTTTTCATAGATTGGATAACAGCGTTCCCTGTCATTTGGATAACCGGCTGTTGGAGTGTGAATCTTCACACCCTTGAAACCAAGCTCTTTTGCCTTATATACAGTTTCTATCTTTTCGCTCTTGTCAGCTTTCGGATTGATGCCTGCTACTGCCACAAATCGGTCAGGATAGGGATCAAGAAATTCCTCCTTGATATATTCCATAGGTACTTTCCAGTGCTCGTTATAAGGGGGATCAGAAACAGTGTCCATACCCATCAAAAGAGCTTTTTCAACTCCATTCTCATTCATCAACTTAATCCATGTATGCACACCAAAATCAGGAATCTCATCAGGAGAAGTAATAGGTTTTGTAGGGTTTGGATCGCCAAGAGCCATTCGCAAAGCCATCTGAGTCTGCGATGTAACTCCGTCTCGCGCCATCCAAAGGCGCATACATCCGGGCCTCTTTTCTATATCCTTTTTTTCAAAACCGGGATGAATATGACTGTCAAAAACTCTAAATCCACCCTTCGGAGGTGGTATTTTATTGCCATCTTCAATGATATCTTTCTCTGACATTTAACTCTCCTTTCACAAATTTTCCACTGAAAAATCCTGTGTTAAAAAAGAAATATTGCCACACAAACTTTTTGATTACTTATAAATCAAATTCAACCTTGTCAACAGAAATTTGAACAATTTATTGAATTGTCCAACAACCTTTTTTCTTTTTTCTTTCTACTACAATTG
>RFHX01000006.1 GCA_003695725.1 Candidatus Schekmanbacteria bacterium | reverse complement strand
ATATCCTAATCAACTAACTTTTTAAGATTATTAGGTTCCTGTAAGGGCGTTATATTAAAGGCAGCCTTTAATATAACAGAAAAATTAAAGTTTACCATCATAAAATATTAAAACTCCAATCCCATTTTTTTTAAATGCTCCTTCACCTTTGCCTCGTAGGTTTCCACTTCCTTTTCAATCTCCGGCAATGGTTCGGCGTAGCGCTCCTCCAATTCTTTAATCCGTTCGGTCAGGCGCTGTACCACCCGCTGGATTTCGCCCTCTATGGAATCATTCAGCGCGGCAAACCACTTGTTCTTTATTACCAGCGTTTTAATTTCTTCTTCAGTCAGCTCATCGTATTTCTCAAGTGTCTGGCGGGCCAGTTCTTCCTGCGCTTCCTTCACCATCTTGCGGGCGGCGGCTTCGGCTTCAATCAGCGCCAAGCATTGTTCCAGCACCTGCCGCTCTTCTGCCAGTTCCGCATCTGCGCCCAGTTCTTTCAGTTTCTGGTTAACCGCCGCTTTGGTAACTTTCCCTTTGTCGTTTACTACATCCTCCAGTGCTCCTTCCTCGCCGCTGTGTTCTTCCACAAAACTCTCCAGCGCCTGCGCGGCTTCGTCCGCCATTGCTTGCAAATCTTCCAGTTTCGCTTGCGCCTCGGTAAAATAGCGCGCCACAATTAGCGCCGGCGGAAGAAGGTCCATTTTGTACTTCTGCCGGCCGATGGTCAAATCAGGCGTTTCCTTTATCTTGCGCGCTTTATCCTCGATCACTGTTCGCGGCTTTGCCGCTTCCTGCCACCCTTCGGAGACGATCAGATAGACATCGTCCTGCATCGTCTCCAGCCAGTAGTCCATCAGCCGCTGATAAACATCATATTTGTCCAAAAGCAGTACATCCGTAAAGCGTTTCAGTAAATCCTCCGCCAGCTCGCGAATCAGCGTTTTGGGATGGTCATTCTCTTTTAGATTCATCAACCGCTCGCGGTGCGCCTCCTGCCACTTCTGAAAGATTTTCTTCACTCCTTCAGCGTAAGCGGTGAACTCCTGATGGGCGGTGATGGTTTGTTTAATCTGGTTGGGTGCGATGCGTGGCTCGCAGTAACCGTTCCTGCCATTGTTTTGGAACAGCTCCTGCCGCAAGGTGGAAAAAACCTGCCAGTATTCCTGCAATGCGTCGATATCGCCCTCCGGTATGCCACCGTGAATATGGGCGTGCAGATCGTGTAGGTCTTCCGACTCACTGGAGTCGATGTAACGGGGAATGTTCAGGTTGTAGCCGTTTTTGGAATCTGCGATTTCGGTGATGAGAACCATCCGGGAGTAGCCGGGGATTTCTATCTGGTTGTTGAAGACATCCACGATTTTATGGATGTCCTGCTCGCGCAAGCGGTTTTTGTTGCCGTCCTTAATATAGTCTTTGGAGGCATCAATCATAAAAATGCCTTTTCGCGTGGGCGCACCTTCCTTGTCTATCACGACGATGCAGGCGGGTATGCCGGTGCCGTAAAAAAGGTTGGGCGGCAGTCCTATGACGCCCTTGATATAGCCGCGGCACACCAATTCACGGCGGATGTCCGCCTCACGGTTGCCGCGAAAGAGCACCCCATGGGGCAGAATTATTGCACCCTTACCGCTGCTTTTCAGCGATTTGACCAGATGCAATAGAAATGCATAATCGCCGTTTTTTGCCGGAGGTATGCCATAGTCAAAGCGGTCAAATTCGTCATGCTCCAGATCCAACCCGCTGGTCCAGTTTTTCTGTGAAAAGGGCGGATTTGCCACGGCAAAGTCGAAAGTTTTTAGTTTGCCGTCTCGGTTTTTGAAATGGGGATCGGATAGAGTGTTTCCGTGCCAGATTTCTGCGGTGGGATAGCCGTGTAGAAACATATTCATCTTTGCCAGCGCCCAAGTAGCTACATCCATCTCCTGCCCATAGATGGCAAGTTTGGGTGTGTTGGCTTCATTTGCCGCCTTGATCAGCAACGACCCCGAACCGCAAGTAGGATCGTACACTGTGGGCGAATCCAGTTCTTTAGCTCGCTCGATGCCAATTACCTGTGACATCACCCGGGAAACCTCTGCAGGCGTGTAGAACTGTCCCTTGCTTTTGCCGCTTTCAGTAGCAAAATGGCGCATCAGGTACTCATAGGCATCGCCCAGAAGATCATCGCCTTCAGCTCGATTGGTGCTGAAATCCAGTCCTTCAAAGATGGCAATAAGCTTTGAGAGCCGATCCGTCATCTCCTTGCCTCGTCCAAGCTTTGCCTCGTCGTTGAAGTCCGCCTGATCGATTACTCCCAGCAGGTCGTTGGCTTCTGCGATTTTTGCGATGATTTTGTTGATCTTGTCCCCAATCTCCTTATCACCCTTCAAGCCCACCATATCCTCAAAGGCGCATTCTTTAGGCACTTCAATCAGGGCATCACTTTGTTTGGATTTATCAGAAACATATTTCAGGAAGAGAAGTGTCAGCACGTAGTCTTTGTACTGCGAGGCGTCCATTCCGCCGCGCAATTCATCACAGCTTTGCCAAAGCGAGCTATAGAGTTGTGATTTTTTTAGCGCCATTGTTCCACATATTTTAACTGTTAATCAAAAATATCGATATACATGTGGTTATTGTCTATAAACAAACAAATACAAATACCTGTTGAAATTTCTACATTTTCCTCTTTTTACTTGGACAGACAGGATGCTTCACATATTCAGAAATATTCCAGAATGTTTATTTCAGCTAATTCAATAGTAAATAATCTTAAACATTAAAACAAACATATAAAATAGCAGACTTCATATTTAAAAAAAACAGAAAATTCATTAAGGATTCAAAAAAAATATCACGACCGGGAATTTAATTTCTTCTTCTTTATACCTTTTTTAAGTATGATAAGTTCTAAAAGAGAGGAGTGTTTTTTTAGATAGAGTATTTTGAATTGGGACGGGAAAATTATTTGATTAAATTTCAAAAAAAGACTTTGATAAAAAATTGAATTTTCTTTTTCAGAAAAGTTCTGTGCATTCAGCAAGTGTTTTGAAGGAATATCCTTTCTGTTTCAAAGCCGTGACTACATAGCTTATGCTTTCTTCTTTTTTTGATGAGGGAATTCTGAGTCCGGGATGAATTTTAAGAATAGGTTCGAAAAGGTGTGAATCAGTGGCGTCTGCAAAATCTATGATGTGAAGCTCGATATTGATGAATTCTCTTCTTTGTAGCTGAGAAATTAGAAATTTTAAAATGAAGCGCGGAAGAAGAATGATTGATGTTCCGATAAATGGGATAGAAAAGACTGAGGTAATAGGAAATTCTATCAATTCTGCATTGTTATCATTCGTTTTTTTCGTTTTTCGAATCCTGTATGGTTTGTAAGTATAATCGAGATCAGGATTTTTATAAATAACGCTTGCTGTTTCCTTTCCTATTATTTTTTGGAGTGCAATAAAAAAAGCTTTGCCATAAAGATATGTTCTGGAATGAAGTAGAGAAGAGTCGTATCTATATCCCGCCTGTCGTAATATTGTCAATAATTCCTTTGATATGTTATAGCCGGGCGCTCTAAATCCAATAGGGTTTTCGTCTGCGGCATTTTGTAAAAACGAAAAATTTTCCTCGATATCCTTTTTGATTTTTTCATGGCTATTCAATATGAGATGATAATCGTGAGAAAAACTATGGCTCGCTATTTCATGTCCTTCTCTTTTGATTTCTTTCAACATAGATATAGTATTTTCCGAGAATGAGCGTGCTGTAATAAAAAAAGTTGACTTAATATCCAAGCGTTTTAGGAATTTGAGAAATCTTGGTATTGCTTTGAGATAAAGAGGATCATCGGAACTGAGTTTTTGGTTGACACCATAAATTTCATAGTAGGATACCAGAGGGTCAACATCTATATTCAATGAGGCGATTTTTGGCAAAGACACATCAGTGCCCTCAATTCTTTTTTATTCTTATGTTCCAAAAAAGCGTCATTATATTCATCAGTGCTTTCGGAATACGGTGTCTCAATCTTATCGAAGGTGCGCGTTTTTCATTGAGTGTCAACGGCACTTCTTTTATTTTTATGCCTGCTCTTTCGGCTCTTATAACAAATTCGCTTGCAAAAATGTCTTTTCCAATTACGCACTTTTCCATTACGGGCATCAATGCTTCTTTTTTGAATGCTTTTACACCATGAGTATCAGTGCCTTTAAATCCTAAAATAATCCGCAAGACTTTGTTGAGCATATATGTTGCAAGACGCCTCTTGAAGGGCCTGTTGTCCTTTGCACCTTTCATTGCTTTTGAGCCGATAACCATATCAATTCCATTATTCTCGAACTCATAGAAGGCAGAACGATAGAATTCTTTAAAGCATAGGTCGATTTCATCGCATATTACATATTCACCTTTTGCGCGCCTTATTCCTTCCTTCAATGCCAATCCGTAATCAGGTTCAGGATAGTGAAAAATTGATAAGTTAGGGAATTTTTTTGACAATTCTTCTCCCTTTTTCAGGGTGTTGTCATTACTGCCATTTTCTGCAAGGATGACTTCGAAATCATATCTGTCACGAAATTCTTGAATGTCATTGAAGAGTTCATTGATGGCTTTTTCAAGAATACTTTCTTCGTTGTAAACAGGAATCACTATTGTGACTAATTTTTTCCCCATAGGTTTAGAAGTATAGTTGCTTTATTTTTAAAATAAATCATACAATAATGTGCTTTTATAGTCGACAATTTAACCATTCTTTATAGAACATTTTTTTTATTGACTGTTGAAATATCCTTAAAAATCTCTTGACTAAGCTCTTTAAAATTTATCAATATTTGAACAAATATTTATATTGTCCAGAACCTGAATGTTGAATATAGAGGAGCGTATAAAAATGGATAGAATTGAAATTTGTAATCTATTGAAAAAGGATTTGTGCCTTGAGAAAGAGATAATTGCTTTGAGAGTTTTAAGTGAGAATGATATTGAAAAACAGAATATTCCCCAATATGAGGGAGTTACGATGATGGGGCTTTGCTCTCTTATTGGTGAGATACAAACGAGTCCTCGAGTTTTTTATATAACAAAGGATAATGTGCGGTGTCCTGAAGCGCTGATTTCAACGGGTTCGTCAGAGAGATTGACGGAAGAGGAGCATATAGCGACGATTGAAGAAATATTGGAAAATTTTCCCTACCATAAAGATGTCAAGACAGCCAAGAAATACTATGATGAATTGGATAAGAATCTTGTTTTTCCCGAAAAAAAATATGATTCAATGATTGTTGGAACTTTGGAGAAAGTGGAAGAGCCTGATTTGGTCCTTCTTTTTCTTAAACCCAAATATGCAGATATGTTGAATCGTGTACATGCTTATCTTGGCGAGTTTGTTCAAGGATTTGGAGGTACAGGCGGATGTATCTTTCTCGTCCGGTATCCTTATGTCAGCGGGAAGCCGACTTTTTCTACGAGCGACCTTGCTTGGAGGACATTTACTGGAATGACTGAAAACGAACTTACATTTGTATATCCATACAAGAAACTCGTGGAAATAGCTGATGAGATTCACGATGTGGCTGAATATTGTAATGCTTTTGGGAGTTGGTAAAGAAACTTGAATTAAAATAAATTTTTAAAGGGGAGTAAGAAATGATAAGCGAATATGGTTGGAGAGGAAAGATTTTAGATGTTGACTTGTCTGCAGGAAAAAGTGATGTGCATAAAACTCCAGATTACGCAGAGAAATTCATAGGCGGAAGGGCGCTTGCATCAAGAATTTATTGGGATGAGGTTGGGGCAAAGACAGGCGCTCTTGACCCCGATAATCTGTTGATGATAATGACAGGACCTTTGACAGGCACACATGCAACGGCATCATCTCGGTGGGTTATGACTGCGAAATCTCCACATTCATATCCTGACCAATACGGATTTGGAAATGCAGGCGGCTTTCTCGGGGCTGCGGTAAAGCACGCTGGTTATGACGGCATTTTGGTGAGAGGGAAAGCTAAAACTCCATCTTATATTCTAATTGAAAATGACAAGGTAGAGATAAGGGATGCTCAAGGATTGTGGGGGACGACTTCTGATGAAGCGTTGAAAAAATTGAAGGAAATCCATGGGAATATGGCAAGGGTCGTTACAATCGGTCCTGCTGCTGAAAACCTTGTTAGATTTGCTGTGGCTGTGACTGATCAGGGAGGCACCATCTCAAATGGAATGGGTGCGGTGATGGGATCAAAAAATTTGAAAGCTGTTGTTGTAAAAGGCGACCAAAGCGTGCCTGTTGCCAATCCTGAAGGATTGAAAGAGCTCAATAAAAGAATCCGTTTCTTAAGAAAAGGGCTCAATGAAAGTGTCTATATGTCAGAACCAACAGTTGTAATAACAGATATCGAGAAAGGTAAAAATACCCCCTGTTTTGGATGTCCTGCAGGTTGTATGCGGGCAAAATTCAAGCATAAATCCGGGCTTGAAGAGGTAAGAAAAACCTGTGCCGCCGCATTCTTCTATTCACCCTGGGATACAAAAAAACATGGCGAATCAACTGATGCACCATTTTTTGCTACATCGCTTTGTGACCGCTATGGTCTTTGCACAGGAGAGATGGCAAACATTTTGAATTGGCTTTATACCTGTTATGAAAGAGGCATTATAAGTGAAGAAGAAATGGGTGTCCCCATATCTGAAATTGGAAGCGTTGATTTCATCGAGAAACTCGTAGATGCAATAACATATCGGAAAGGTTTTGGAGATTTGATTGCCGAAGGCACTCGACGCGCCTCAATTGCTAAGGGGAAAGAAGCAGAAGAAACAGCGCTTGAAAGAATAATGCCTTCGGGATATGTGAATGATTCTTATGGCGGACGTGTATTTATTATTACATCTTTATTTTATGCTACTGAACCACGAAATCCCATTATTCAGCTTCATGAAGTAAATTATCTGCTTTTGAAGTGGGTACTCTCATATACAACTAATGGTGCAATGTCACCAATAGACATAAAAACATTGAAGAAGATTGCAAAGCGGGTGTGGGGAAGCGAAGAGTCAGTCGATTTTTCAACTTATGACGGCAAGGCTTTGGCGGCATACAAAATACAGAATCGTCAGCATGCAAAAGAAACGATGGTTGGCTGTGACAGATATTATCCTATTCTTGATACTGATCAGGAAGAGGGATATATGGGTGACCCTACATTTGTGCCGCGCCTTTTTTCCGCTGTAACAGGT
>RFHX01000005.1 GCA_003695725.1 Candidatus Schekmanbacteria bacterium | reverse complement strand
TGTTATTTCTGATTCATCAATCTTTAAAAAAGTTGTTATAAGGATATATAGTGAAGATGGAATAATGAGAGACAATAGAAGTATTGGTCCAAATAATATTCCTCTTGAGCTATCGATAAATAAACTGAAAATATAAAATGATAAAAGTCCGACCGGTAGTGATGCAACAGATATTTTGAAAAGTGATACAGCAATGGCAGAGATATTGATGTTCGTTGTCTTTTTCATTATTGTAGTTAGGGCAATAAAGTTGAACATTGAGACCATTGAGGTAGAGAGACAAATACCAGCATGTCCCCATCTTTTCATAAAAATCCAGTCAAGAAAAGCATTGAGTGCTATGTTGAATATCCCGACATAAGCAGGCGCCCAGTTCTTTTTGAGGCTGTAGAAACCTCTATTGAGAAGAGTATTTGCGCTTGTGAAAGGAAGTCCTACAGCAAAGAAGGTAAGAGCGTCAGCAACAAAGACAGTATCAGATTCTGAAAAGCTTCCACGCTCAAATACCAATTTGACAATAGGCACAGACATAATGAAAAAGATGATGGAACATGGAATCGTAAGATAAAAAATTTGACCAATCCCAGATTGAAGTGTTTTTTTGAACTTCTCATCATCATCTACTGAGAATCTTGAAAGCATAGGAAATAGCGCTGTGCCAATTGCTATTGCAAATATTGCCATTGGAAGATGAAATATTCTGAATGCAGAATCTATTGCCGCAATACTTCGCGGTCCGAGATATGATGCAAAAATTGTATCTACGAAGACATTTAGATTGACTATTCCCAATGTGATAGAAACAGGCAGTATTAGTCTGAATATCCTTCTTACATTTTCATCTTTCAATTTGATTATTGGCTTGTACCGGATTTTAAGTCTTTTGAATGGTAGAAGAAGTACAGAAAACTGTGCCGCTGTCCCAATCAATATTCCCCACGCAGCCGAGTATATTCCAATTTTGTTCTGAAAAAGGATAATCATTGAAATTATCACAATATTCCAAAGCACAGGACCAGCGGCAGGCGCTGTGAAGTGATTGAAAGAATTGAGCATTCCAATTATTACACCACTTACGGCAAGGAAGATTATTGTTGGAAAAATTATAAACGAAAGGCGCACCGTGTGTTGAAAGAGCTCTTCATTGCTGCGAAATCCGGGAGCGCATATTGAAATTACTGCAGGCATAAAAATACAACATATAGCTATGACGATTGTGAGCAGTATTGCAAAAAAATTGATTATAGTGGATGCCACACTGAATGCCTCATCGTCATTACCCTTGGACAACAATTCGGTAAAAACCGGAATGAATGCTGCGCTGATAGCTGTTTCGGTAAGAAGCGTTCGTAAAAGATTTGGTATTTTGAAGGCAACAGTGAAAGCTCCTCTGATCTCACTTATTCCAAAATAGTTGGCAAGGATTATCTCTCTTCCAAAACCAACTATTCTTGAAAGCAAAGTCAGGGCAGAAATTATGAAAATTGCGCCTGCCATCTTTTTCGTTTCACTCATAGCTGTCAATTGTAATGTCAACTATTGCTTCGAGTCAACAAATCGTAAAGAGTTCGAGTTCATTTCCTGCCACTGAATTAATTACTTTGACCATCATAACTTTTCTAGATAGAATCAAAAAAAAGTTTTTGTGTTAAGAAGAAGAGGATTAAGCAGATGGGTGATATTGATCGGAAAAAATTGAAAGTTGCTTTTCTTTCATCGGAAGTCGTTCCCTATGCAAAAACAGGCGGTCTTGCAGATGTAAGCGGAACATTGCCCGTTGAATTGAAAAGAGCAGGTGTTGGTGAAATTTTAGTGTTTATGCCTGCGTACAGAGAAGCAAAGGAGAGCAGAAATGAGATCTCAAAAGAATGTGAGATATCCTTTGATTTTTGCGGCAAAAGAACCACTGCAGGTTTTATGCGCGGAAAACTTTCTGATTATGTCGATATAATTCTCATTGAAAATGATGAATACTATGACAGAGAAGGATTGTATGTAACACCAAATGGAGATTATCCTGACAATGCACAGAGGTTTTCCTTCTTTTCTCTTGCAAGTCTCTACTATATGAAGCAGATCGAATTACATCCACATATAATCCACTGCAACGATTGGCAGACATCACTTGTTCCAATTTTTCTGAAGACAACCTTTTCAGACGATGACAATTTCAAGAACACGGCAGTATGTCTCACAGTCCATAACCTTGCTTATCAGGGTAATTTCTCTTTTGAACAGATTTCTCCTCTGAACATTCCTCCCGAATATCTTACCGAAGAAGCCCTCAAACATTATGACAGTTATAGCTTCCTCAAAGGTGGATTGATATTTTCAACAGTGGTGAACACAGTGAGCCGCAAATACAGCAAGGAGATACAGACTCCTGAGTTTGGCTGTGGAATGGAGAATATTTTGAAGAATAGGTCGAAGACGGTATTTGGAATATTAAATGGCGTTGACTATTCGCAGTGGAATCCTGAAACGGACAAACTCATACCCTTCAATTATAGTGCTGAAAAATTAGAAGGAAAAAAGAAATGCAAGGAGGTCCTTCAAAAAAACTCCAAACTTGATATTTCACCAGAGATACCGCTACTCGGTATAGTTTCGCGTCTTGCATATCAAAAAGGTATCGATATTTTAGCTGAAACGATTCCTGAAATCGTGGATGCAGGTGGCCAAGTTGTTGTTTTGGGAACAGGTGAAGCTCGATACGAAGAAGCCCTTAGAAAGAGGGCATCGGAATTTAAAAGAGCTGTCTCGGTAACAATCGGTTTTGACAACGAACTTGCCCATCTCATAGAAGCAGGCTGCGATTTTTTTCTTATGCCATCACGCTATGAGCCCTGCGGTTTGAACCAGATGTATAGTTTGAAATACGGCACAATCCCAATCGTCCGTGCAACCGGTGGTCTCGATGATACGATAATTGATTTTGACAAAGATATGGAGCAGGGCAATGGTTTTAAATTTGAGGAGTTGACGCCTTCGGAATTTTTTTCAGCCATAAAGAGAGCGCTTAACTGTTATAGCTCATCAGAATGGAACAAAATAATCGAGAACGCAATGCGTTGCGATTTTTCGTGGAGAAAGTCGGCAGAAGAATATATCAAACTCTACAAGACGGCTTTAGCGATTGAAGGAGTTATTTGACAAATCGAAGCTGTTGTCCCTTTTGTCTTATTATGGCTCTTTTCATATTTCTCGCGGTCTCTTGTTTTCGCATTCTATTGTGTAGCCGTCGAAAGGTTTTTTAGATTATGATGATGAGCGGGGAAAATTTAAATTCTTGACATTCAGTAAAATAAAGGTTTAGAAAACAACGGTTTATAATTAAACTGCTCTTTAAATTTTTACTTTGATAACAGGGCGAGAAAACTATGACTATGTCTCAAAGAGAGAGACAGATACTGGACGCAGCTGCGAAGGTGTTTCGTGAAAAAGGGTATCAAAGGGCTACAATCGAAGATGTGGCTAAAGAAGTAGGAATACTTAAGGGAAGTCTTTACTATTATATCAAAAACAAAAATGAGCTTCTGTTCAAAATAGGAATCGTTCCTCTAAAAACTACAACCGAGGAGCTCAAAAGTATTGTTCAAGGTGATGCAGCGCCTTCTGAAAAACTTAAAAAAGCAATAAGAGAGAGGATAAGGGCATTTGAGAAATATCACACGGAAATGACTGTCTTCTTCCAGGAAAAGTTTGAAGAATTGCCTGAAGAAGAGAGGGAAATCCTCAGAAATGGTCAACGAGAAGATGAAAGATTATGGTCTCAAATAATTTATGAAGGTATAGAGAAAGGAGAATTTAGAGAAAATTTAGATGTGAAAATTATTACCAAAGCTATAATGGGAATGTGCCATTGGCTTTTCAAATGGTACAGAGTGAATGGACGACTGACGGCAGACGAAATTGCTGATATATTTTATGATTTAATCTTTAACGGTATCAAGCAAACAAAAAAGGAGTGAGAAGAAAACGATGACGCAGCTTTTAAAAGGAATCAGAGTGCTCGATTTGACGCGAGTGATTTCAGGACCCTATTGCGCAATGATGCTTGGGGATTTGGGCGCAGAGGTAATCAAGATTGAACAACCCGGTTCAGGCGACCCTTCAAGAAAACTTGGTCCACCTTTCAAGGATGGTGAAAGTGGATATTTTATCAGTATAAACAGGAACAAGAAGAGTATGACTTTGAACCTCAAAACGGAAGAAGGTCTCGAGGTTTTCAAAGAGCTTGTAAAAGTATCCGATGTCATTCTCGAAAACTATAGGGCTGGTGTAGCGGACAAGCTGAAAATCGGCTATGAAGATATGAAGAAAGTAAATCCGAGGATTATTTATTGTTCCATCACTGCATTTGGAAGCAACGGACCCTACAGGGATATTCCCGGCTATGACCTTACTATGCAGGCGATAAGCGGTGAAATAAGCATAACAGGAGAACCTGACGGAATGCTTGCAAAAATGGGAGTTCCTATGGGAGACCTTGGTGGGTCATTCTTCGGAGCGGCAGGCATCCTTGCTGCCCTTTATGCACGGGAGCGTGATGGCAAGGGAAGACATATAGATATAGGGCTTTTTGATACACAGCTTGCTCTCCTATGCTACCATCAGTCCCCATATCTGCTGGAAGGAATCAGGGAGAAAAAACCTGAAGGTACGGGACATCCAAATATTGTGCCCTACAAGATGTATCAGACAAAAGACATCAAAATCGTTGTTGCAATTCTTGGCGAAAATTTTTGGGTCAAACTTTGTGAACTTCTCGATATTCCTCATATTGCAACAGACAGCAGGTTTGACAGAAATGATAAGAGGTCTAAAAACCGCAAGGAGCTTGAACCAATACTTGAAGAAGCATTTCTGAAGAAAAGTGGTCGCGAACTTGTAAAGAAATTCTATGAAGTGGGAATACCCGGGGCGCCTGTAAACTCCATTGCTGAAGCCCTCGAAGAACCACAGGTTGCAGCACGTGAGATGATTGTAGAAGTTAACCACACAAAATGCGGAAAAGTGAAAGTTATTGGTTCACCAATAAAGATTGAAGGAATGAAGCAAGAATACAATCCTCCGCCCACTCTTGGCGAACACAATGAAGAAATTCTTCAAAAGTTGCTGCATTATCCTGAAGACAAGATAAAAGAATTGCAAGAAAAGGGCGCTATATAAGGATTAGTCTTGATTTGCGGATATGAATTCTATGGGCAAGGCAAATGAAAAGCCCTTTTTTTCTGTCAGTGGGACATATGTTCCTTTTGTCTTCTCTTCAAACTCTTCTTCTGTTTTCCATTGTATTTTATTACTCATTCTCGGATTCCAGAATCGACCTAATGAAAGCTGATGCAAATCAAGAGGTAACATTGTTATTTCATTAAAGATAGGGAATTGGAATATGAATAAAAAATTGAGTTTGACGCAAGACGCGTTAAAAATGTTGAACACAATCATCTCAATCACTCCTTCCATTCTTCAACCTCTGTGGAAAGAAAGAATTTTAAGACAGGCAGAAAAAAATGTATTTTTTGAGAGCAGAGAAGAAATTTCTTCTGACGATATTTTTGATGCGGCAAAAGAAGTAATGCCTTCAGGATTTAGTCCCCTTTTTGTCAAACTTTCAAATCCATCAAAATTTCAGACTATAGCAAGAAGCGGAATAGAAGGATACAAGGAGACATCGAAGAGGTGGGTTAAAATAAAGGTCAAGCGCGCAATACAGGGAAGGAAATTTATCACAAGGAAAACCAAAACAACACCAAAGATTATTGCACTCTGCGGGAGCCCTCGCAGGAAGGGAAATTCAGACCTCTTAATCAAAGAGTTTTTTAGAGGCGCGGAATCGAGGGGTGCAATATGCGAAGAAATTTACCTTCATTTCAAAAAGATATCATACTGCATTGGCTGTAGGAAATGCCGTGAAAAGAACGATGGCACTATTATTGAAACTTTTTGCACAATAAAGGACGATATGACGGAAATCTACAAAAAACTTTGTGAAGCAGATGCCGTTGTGATTGGATATCCCATCTACACAGCAAGAGAATCAGCGCAAACTGCAGCATTCTGGGACCGTTTGGATTGTATGAGCAATAAATACAACAAGCAGAGATTTGGCGGCAGAAAGGCAGGCACATTGATTACCTGCTGGGCTTGGCCAGAAGAGCATACATACCGCGACCATATGGAAGGAATGATGATGTTGATGGGACTTCGCGGAATAGAAACTCTTTTTGCTATTTCTGCATCAGGATGCAGAGGCAGGGCGCATGGCAGAGGAGTGGTAACGCAAGATGAGAAAGGAATGGAAAAAGTTTTTCAAGCAGGTGCAAAAACGGTAGAGGTAATAACAGAAAAATAAAACAATTTATTTGGGAGGTATTGGCAGTTATGTCAGTTGAAATGACTCACAAAGAGATTGAAGACCTTATGAGTTCAGAGAAAGTTGGTACGCTTCTTTTAGTTGATGGTGATAGACCCTATGGAGTTGTCTGTTGGTTTGTCTATGATAATGGCAACATAAGAATCGGCATAATGCCGTCGGGAAGAAAGTATGAATGTATAAAATCGAACAACAATGCCGCTTTTAGTGTATGGAGAGCAGGAAAGGGAGGATGGCGCTCTGTTTTGGTTGAGGGTAAGATTAGGCAAGTAACAGATATAGATGAATTGAGGGAAAGTCTTGAACTTGCCGCAGAAAAATATGGAGTACCTTCTTCCTATATAGACAAGCAAGTTGCAATGGTAAAGGAAAACCCTGAAAAATCGATGAGCTTTGTCATTGAAGCAGAAGACATCTCAGGCAGAAAATCAGGGTAATGGCAAGATTTATTGTTGAAACGAGGGAGAATTGTTAACGGAATAGTCTTTCGAGAAAATTTTAATGATTTGATTGAAAATTCATTATCCTTCGCTTGTTTTCTGAGTTGAAGGTCTCTTTTTTAATCTTCCTCAGAAATAATTTCGTCTATCTGTTTGATGAAATCCTGTGCCAAAAAAACCGTGTTGAGTTTTTGCTGAAATTTATCAGCAATCTTGAAGCTCTATTTGTTGAATGAATATTTTTTCTGGCAACTGCCTCTTTTTTTTTATATCAGAGAGAATATCTATAAAAAAATCTTTGGAGATAACCAATGGCTACTATGGAAGAAACTGAAATTGAGCTTACCCATCTTCTTGAAGAATTGACAGAAGGAGAATATGGAATTCAGCAACTGAAAGAAGATATTACAGATAAAATATTGGGCAACCATAAAGAAGACTCAGTGGTTGAAAAAATAAGAAGGCATTCAAAGACGAATCTTATTACTCATCCTCGATTTATGTGTCTTTTTATGCGCTATTGGGACCACATCGATAGAGAAATGAAACAGAATCAGTAAGTCAAAATGCTAAACTTTTTTGTATTTCCACTTTCCCTTCTTGAACCAGTAGTAAAGCATCAATGTTTCAAAGAAGTTGACGGCTGCCACTGATATGAAAACACCGTAAACATCGAGAGATGTGTATTTGGCTAATAGATATGCAAGAGGAATCTGCATCAAAACCATTGAAATGAATGAAGCCACCATAGTGGAATAAGTATCTCCCGCGCCTCGTAGTGAACCATTATACACCAACCGTCCAGCCATAAAGAAATACGACGGCACCACAATGTATATATACATAGTGCCAATTCTCATCACCTCTGCCGATTTGTCAAAGACTGATATAATGTTTTCCGAAAAGAGCAGGAAGAGAACAGCAATTGTTCCAACGACGGCAATATTGCACAGCAAAGCTATTATTGTGCTTCGTTCTGCTCGATCTATTTTTTTTGCGCCAAGATTTTGCCCTACAATCGTAGAAGTTGCTGCTGCAAATCCAAGTCCCGGTAGAAACGCAACCATATCGAGGCGCAGACCAATGCCGTAAGCCGCAATTGCGGAAGTTCCGAAAAGGGCAACAATTTTCATTAAAATTACGCGCGTAATAGAGTTTAGACTCATTCGCCCCATTGCAGGGAATGCAATTCTAAATATCGTGGCAATTATATTCAAGTCGATCTTCATCTTTTTCAAAGTAAGTTTTATGAAAGTTTTTCCTGAAAAGAGCAGATAAATACCTATGGTAGATGCAATAGTCCTTGCCGTAACTGTTGCAATTGCCGCGCCTGTTACTCCAAGCTTGGGGAAAGGACCCAATCCAAAAATGAAAAGAGGATCGAAAATGATGTTCATAAAGGCTGAACCCGATAGTATGAGCATTGGATATATTGGTTCGCCAGCACCCCTCATAATTGCCTGCACAATGAAAAGGAAGAACATTGAATAAATTCCGAGAAATGAATATTGAATATATCCGATTCCAAGATTATAGACATCTTCAGGCGCACCTAATATCTTTAAGGTAGGTCCTGCAATGTAATATCCTCCAATGCCGGTAATAATGGAAAGCAGGAGACAGATGAACATCGTATTTGAAGCTGCAATATTTGCCCCTTCTTTGTCTGCCTCACCTACTCGTCGGGCAACGATAGCAAGTGCAGATGCAGATATGCCTTCGACTATAGTGGAAAGAAGCAAAAGAATAATTCCGCAAAAAGAAACAGCAGCTATTGATGCAGAACCAAGGCGGCTTACGAAAAACATATCCGTCAGTTGCATTACCGTTTCGAGAAGCATTGCCATAATGAAGGGAATGGCAAGTTTCAAGAGTGCGCGACTCAGACTTCCTTTTGTGGCATCGATCATTATAGTTTCTTTTTATTGATGTGAATCATTTCTTCAAAGCGGCTTTTTTCAAATAGCTCAATTTTTTGCTCAAATCTTCTAACTTAAAAAGATGAAAAAATAAAGGGATACAAAGCTTTTGTGTATTGCAAATATCGACAACAAGCACTTGCTCACAATTTGATTCTGATTTATTCTAAAAAAACGATAAATTCTCTTTTTTCCTATTTCGAGGGAGGCGTCGAGAAAGTGAATGTGCTGATTACCGGTTCAACAGGATTTGTTGGTACGGCTTTGTGCAAATTTTTAAAGCAGAAGGGCTTTGATGTATTTGCTTTGGCAAGAAGGGAATCCATTTATAAGATTGCTCACATAAAAGGTATTGAAATTATTCCCACAGATATTTCCTCTCCAGAGTCACTTTCTATTTCTTATCCACAAGCAGATGTAGTTGTTCATCTTGCAGGAATTTTCAGAGAATTTAAGAGAAAGAAAATAGATTTTGAAACTTCGAATTTCTTGTCAACAAAACATGCTCTGATCATAGCGGAAAAAATTTCAGCCCGAAAATTTATCTTTTTGAGCGCATTAGGCGCTTCACCTTATTCAAAGATAAAATTTTTAAGGAGTAAATCAATATGTGAAGAGCTTATCAAAAATTTTCCCTTTGACTATTTGATTCTGAGAACCCCGTTGATATATGGGAAAGGAGACAATTCAACAGCACACTTTATCAAATTGGCAAATTCCTCAATTGTCCCTCTCATTGCTAACCGCCATAAAAAAATTAAACCCCTTTTTGTTGAAGACCTTCTTGAAGCAATACACACCATCATTAAGGAAGACAATACCATATCACGCACTCTCGACCTCGAAGGTCCTCAGGAGATGACTTACAAAGAGATGATAGAAACAATTGCGAAGATTAGCGGCAAAACCCCGCATTTTTTCTATCTTCCGCGTATTCCTTTGCGGCTTGTTACAAGGGCTCTCGAAAGATTTTCTTTCTACCCAATATCTTCTGACCAGCTCAGTATGATGGATGAAGAAGAAGTAAAAAGCGAAGATTTCTTGAAATACTATCCGATTGAAAGGCATAGCTATATGAATGGAATAAAAAAAATTTTGGGCGAGGCGTAATAGTGTGAAGAAAAAAGGATTCATCATAGGAATTTTGATAAGCGCTTTTTTCATCTATCTTGCAATAAGCCGTGTTGCTTATTCTGAATTGAAATCAGCCCTTCAGTCGTGCAATTATTACTATCTCATTCCTATGTTTGCATTGAGTGTAATTCTTCAGCTTTTCAAATCTCTAAGATGGAAGTTGATTTTAAATCCTATAAAAAGAATTCGTCTTGCTATGGTTTATTATGTTCACTGCATCGGATTTATGGGAATAAATATTCTTCCTTTTCGATTAGGTGATCTTCTTCGGCCTTATCTGATGGCTAAACAGGAGAAACTGCCAATTTCCACATCTCTTGCCACTACTGTCGTAGAGAGGATTCTTGATGCCGGCACCCTTTTCATCTTTATTGTTTTTGCCATAATTTATGCCCCTTTGCCCCAAAATGTAATCGAATCTGGCAAAGATGCGTTAGTTGGAATAGTTGTTTTGATAGGGGTCTTCATAATTATCCTATGGAAAGGCAGAACATTTCTCGCAAAGATGACTTCAAACAAATTGTTAGCCCCCTTTCAGGAAAAAATCCTTAACCTCTTTGATTCCTTCAAAAAGGGATTTGATATAATGCCTGATAAGAGGGCAGTAGTATTGGCAAGTGTAATTTCACTCTTTTTTTGGGTAATTCCTGTCTTTAACACCTATTTGTTGTTTTTTGCCTTTGATTTGAAACTGCCTCTAACTGCTGCATTGACAGCTTTTATTATAATCAGCATCGGCATTATGATTCCGTCAGCGCCGGGGTTTATTGGGAATTTTCAATATTTCTGCATCATTGCCCTTTCGTTGTATGGAATCGAAAAATCTGAGGCACTTGCCTTTTCAATCATTCTTCATAGTGTGCAATTTTTTGCAACATTGGGACAGGGAATTTTTTCTCTTATTATGGGCAAGATAAAGTTTAGTGAAGTCATACAGATAGGAAAGGCTTCGACAACTGGCTATAATTGAAGCGGCACACAATCTCTCTCGAAAATTGTTCCCATCCTTTGGCAAATCGGTTTCAGAAGAAAAATCAGCATTGGAATTTGCCTTTCTACTTTAACCTAACTGTTAGCAGACCAAATAGATAATTTGTGCAAATCATATAACTAAAAAGAAAATATTTCTGAAATATTTCTTTTATACCATCAAACAATTCTTAAATCTAAAATATTTCAGAAAGATTATTTACTTCAATTCTTTTTATATGGAGTAGAGTTATGGATAAAAATTCTTTCGAACAAAAAATCAGGTCCCTTGCAAAGGAAAACCTTACTGATGAAATCAGAGCTCTTGCAAAAGAATTTCCTTCACAAGAAATATTTGACAGTGACTTTCATCTATCTCTTGCAAGGATTTATGAAGAACTTGGGTTGAGTGAGATGATGTTTAAAGAATATAACCTTGCATTAAGAGACAATCCTAAAAATGAAGAAGTTGTCTTAAAAGTTTCAGAAGCGTTGGTCGATAGCGGGGAGTTTGAAAAAGCACTAAAATGTTTGAATAAAGCACTTAAATTTTCCCCATCAAGTAAAGAATTATTAGATCTCAAAGGTGAAGTGCTTGAGGAAACAAATCAATATGAAGAAGCAAGAATTCACTATGAGAAGGCATTCGAAACAACTTCTGATGAGAAGTATAAACATATTGCTGAAGCATTGGCAAAGGAAAGAATAGATTCAGAAGATTCTATTGAAACAGAAGATGACTATCATTTTCCTCTTCCCACAGATGAACAACTTTTACGCTTTGTTGAGCTTTTTTCAGGAAGAGAAGGCGTATATGCGCGACAGTGGGCAAGTCAAACGGGCGACACTGGCTATTCAGTTGTGAGAGAGCCTTTCACTTTTAAGGTGGCAAAAAACCACATATTGGGAAATTTTACCGTAGGTATATATCCTGTTCGTCTCGACAATACAGTAAATTTTATTGCCTTTGATATTGATATATCAAGTCGATTTATTCCAAAATTCATAACAGACAGACAACAATGGAAATCAGCAAAAAAGGTAGCTTTAAAAACTGCAAAATCAATTGTAAATGAATGTGCCACTTCCGATGTCTTTTCCTATATAGAAGATAGCGGTTATAAAGGCTATCATTGTTGGATATTTTTGAAATCACCTTTGCGAGCGAGTATTGCGAGAGATTTTGCACGCCGAATCGTCTCATCAATTAAAGCAGATGATTTCCTTTCAATTGAGATATTTCCAAAGCAAAAGTTTGTCAAAGAAGGAAGTCTTGGCAATCTCATCAAATTACCCTTTGGAATTCACCGAAAAACTATGGAGAGAGGACTTTTTGTAGATGGGGAAGGAAATCCATATAAGGACCAATTTGCCTTTTTGTTTGGGATTGAATCAGCAACAAAATCATCTATTTATTCATATATTGAAGAAAAAAAGAATATCTACCCTCTTTACCATCCTACAAATAAAAAGATTGTTGAGAGTGAAGAAGAGGCAGGAGTCGAAGAAATCTCCATTTCTGAAAAAGATTCATTAAAAGGAGCAATTTATGTTGAAGAATATAATATAGATAATGATGAAGAGTTCCAATACATAGCTCTCAAATGTCCGGTTATCCAGAAGATATATGAAAAAGCCAATCAAACTTCGCAACTTTCTAATGATGAAATAATTGTTCTTTCCCATTCGGTGGGTCATCTAAAAAATGGCCCTCTTGCTGTAAATGCTATCCTACAAAAATGTGTTAATGCGGACTCTTCTTCATATCTAAAAAGCAGATTACGAGGCAATCCAATTAGTTGTCCGAAAATCAGGACAAGAGTGCCGGATATTACTTCTTCTGTTGACTGCAACTGCACCTTTGAGCCCTTGTTGAATATGTATCCTACACCAGTTCTTCATCTCGAATCTCTCAAGCAGAAGACAGCCGGATTAACCAGTGCCATTACTTTTGAGATTATAGTTTCTGAATATTTGAAGATTAAGAAGAACCTTCAGGACCAAGAAAAACTTATGATGAGTTATCAAAAAAAACTGGAAGAATTTTTTTCAAATGCAGGAGTCGATTCACTCAATACATCATATGGAGAACTAATCAAGGTAATCGAGGAAGATGGAAAAATTAATTTCATTCTTAAAATGTAACAGATGTAAGGTTGTCTATGTCTATTTTATATTTAATTGAACAGGGTACTATTTTAAGCAAACAAAGTAATAAACTTGTTCTTAAGAAGGGAAAAAACATTCTGTTGTCAGTTCCGTCCTTTAAAGTTGATCAGGTGGTCCTCTTTGGCAATATTGCAATTACCCCTCAGGCAATAGCTTTTTTATTAAAAAATGGTATAGATACCGTGTTCCTGACAGGAACAGGCAGATATCGAGGACGCCTTGTTCCAGAGCTTGGCAAAAACATAGAACTTAGAATTGCTCAATTTAATTGCTTACAAGATAGGGAATTTGCCCTTCAACTTGCCACCCGTTATGTTTATGGAAAGCTGAAAAATTATCGCACATTTTTGAGAAGGCAGAATCAGATCCTCAAGATTGATGATATTCAATCTATGATACACAAAATAAGAGGCATAATGGATAAAATTAAACATTCAAGCGACTTTGATTATTTGAGAGGATTAGAGGGAATTGGAAGTAAGTATTATTTTCAGGTTTTTGGTAATTTGATTAAACAGGAAGGTATCGTTTTTGAAGGAAGAAACAGAAGACCTCCACGAGATCCGGTAAACGCAATGTTAAGTTTTGGATACACACTTCTTGCTAATACTATTGAGGGAATAATAAATTGTGTTGGATTAGACCCCTATTTGGGTTCTCTCCATTCAGTTGAGTATGGAAGACCTTCGCTCACACTTGATATAATGGAAGAATTTAGACCTGTTTTGATAGATTCATTGGTATTAAAACTTTTGAACAAAAAAATAATTACACTAAAAAATTTTTATGTAAGAAGAGATATGGATGAAATATACGAAGATAATAAAGATGAATCTGAAAATCTGACAAAAGAAGACTATCCTGTGTTGATGACCTATGAAGGTATAAAGAAGTTTTTGATCTATTATGAAAAGCAGATGAATAATAAGGTGTTTTATCCCAGACTTGGCAGCAGGATGACATATAAGGATATCTGTCTTGCGCAGGCACGCCTTCTGGCAAATAGTTTTATGGAAAAAGATATATTGTATGAGCCATTTCTGATAAGATAAAATGCATGTTGTAATTTCATATGATATTGTTAATGATAGAAGAAGAATTAAATTAGCAAAGGTTCTTCTTGATTATGGAAAGAGGGTACAAAAATCTGTTTTTGAATGTTCAATTGATGAAAAAAATTTTGATAAATTAAAGAAGAAGGTAGAAAAAATAATTGACTATGAAAGTGACTCCGTGCGATATTATTTTTTGTGTAAAAAATGTAAGGAAAATATAGTTGTTTCCGGTGAAGGAATTGTTATTGAAGATGAGGAGATTATCATCTGGTAAATGTCTTTGATAAAGAAAGTTTAAGAAAAACAGATAGTTAAGTCAAAAATGCATGGATCGATTGAGGATTTTGAGAAAAGAGGTTAAGTTATTGATTTTATTGACTTTTGTCAAAAATGACACGTGAAAATTAAG
>RFHX01000004.1 GCA_003695725.1 Candidatus Schekmanbacteria bacterium | reverse complement strand
CCTCACCAATTCTGCCTGCCTAATTGCAAGCTTGCTTTTTCTTGTGCCAAGTCTTATTCGTTTCACATCTTCTTTTTATTTCTTGGGATATACCGACTCAACAAATTTCTTTATCTCTTCTTTTGAGGCTTTTCTTTTAATCATATCAAGAAGTCTTCCATCAGAAAGCTTTTCAAGAATTCTCATTTTTTCTTTCTGAGAAAGATTTTTGTCGGAGTAAATTTCGCTTCGAAGTTGGGATAAAATAGAGGCATAAAATGTATATTCACTACCAATCAGATCCTCGATAGACTCTCTCACTTTGCGTGAAAGTAGGGGAATTGTGCCGTTTGTGGAAATCGAGATAGTCAAATTCCCTCGCCTTACTGTTGCAGGCAGAATGAAATCACAATCTTTTGCAGAATCGACGACATTTACAAGAATCTTTTTCTCTCGTCCTATCTTGGCAATCTCTCTGTTAACCTCTTTGTCATCAGTTGCTGCAATAAGAAGAAATGCATTCTTCAAATCAGATTTTCTTAACCGCCTTTTGATAATCTTTAAATTTGATAACTTTGAGATACTTTCAAATCCACTAACAAAGTCATCAGCAATCACTTTGACTTTTGCATCTGCCTCCAAAAGCCCTTTTACCTTTCTGAGGGCAATTCTTCCTCCTCCTACCACTATGCAAGATTTTCCGCTTATATCAAGATAAAGAGGATAATATTTTTTTCTCTTATTCAAGATTTGAGTCCTTTGAATATCTTTTCCATCGATGAAATTGTTTTATCAATAATATCATCATTGTGCGCGGCAGAGAGAAAGCTTGTTTCATAGGGAGATGGAGGGAAATAAAGCCCTTGCTCAAAGGATAGTGAAAAAAATTTCCTGAACATTTCGCCGTTGCATTTGCTGACTGTTTCATAATTTTCCACCCTTTTTCCTTCTGTAAAAAAAATAGTAAACATAGATGCAATTTTATTTATCACAATTTTTATTCCCTTGGATAAAGCTATTTCTTCAATGGCATTACAAAGTTTCTTCGTCCTCTCTTCCATTTCATCGTAAATATTGTTTCTCAAAAGCACCTCTAATGTTGCAACTCCACAGGCACATGCCAGTGGATTGCCTGAAAGTGTGCCTGCCTGATAAACATCTCCTAAGGGCGAAACCTTCTCCATTATCTCCCTTCTTCCTCCATACGCACCAACAGGAAGGCCTCCTCCTATTATCTTACCCAGACAGGTAATGTCAGGAAATACTTTGAATCTTTCCTGCGCCCCTCCCAAGCTGATGCGATACCCGGTAATCACTTCATCGAAGATTAGGAGGGAATTGTTATCTTTCGTTATTTCTCTCAGTGATTGAAGAAAACCATCGACGGGAAGAACTGTGCCCATATTTCCTGCAACTGGTTCCACTATGACACATGCAATATCATCACCATATCTATCAAATGCCTGCTGCACAGCGCTTGTGCAGTTGTAAGGAATGACTACCGTATCTTTTACAATTTCCTCAGGCACCCCTGCCGACGATCTTATATTTGCCGTTGCAAGTCCTGAACCGGCTTTAACGAGCAGAGGGTCCCAATGTCCATGATAACATCCTTCAAATTTAACGATCTTCTTTTTTCCTGTAAATGCCCGTGCAAGACGGATTGCGCTCATAACCGCCTCAGTGCCGGAATTGACAAGACGCACCATTTCAATCGAGGGAACAGTTCTTACAATTGTCTCACAAAGCTTCACCTCTATTTCAGTAGGAGCTCCAAAACTTGTACCCTTTTCGATTGCGCTCATAGCCGCTTGAACAACATCCCTGTGGCAGTGGCCAAGAATCAATGGTCCCCATGATGAAAAATAATCGACGAAACAATTCCCATCTTCATCATAGATATAAGCGCCTTCTCCTCTTTTTATGAAAGGAGGATATCCGCCCACCGCATTCCACGCACGCACTGGACTGTTGACTCCGCCGGGGATATATCTTTGCGCTTTTTCAAAAAGTTCTTTTGAAATATCCTTGTTCATATGAAAACAGAATTTTAAAAGTTAGATGAAAGACCTTATATTTAGAAAATCTATATCAAGTAGAAGAAATAGAGTCAATGAGGACTAAATATGTGATATGCCATCTTGACTTGGAAAATTTACTATATAATGTTCATCAGATACGAGTAATGAGAATCCTTCTTGAAGTAAAATTCATTCACTGATAGATTGGATATAATTAGAAATCGATTTGCCAATATTTTTCAGGTTGAAATCTTGGAATATGGAAAACTCTATTAAAATTTTTAAAGCCCTTTCAGACGAATCGAGGATGAGGATTTTCAATCTTCTTCTTCTCACTGGAAGAGAAATAAATGGAAGAAAAATTTCTCTTGCTTTAAATATTCCTCAATATGCCGTTTCCAAACATACCCAAATTTTGTTGAATGCCGGACTAATTGAAAAGAGAAGAGATGCACAAAGCGTAAACTTTTCAGTTTCTCCTTTTACAAAAATTAGGAAAGTAGAGTTTTTAAAATTCTTTGATTCCATATTCGAAAATTCAGAAAAGTTCAGAGAAGACCTGCAAAGATTCAAGGAAATGGTTGAAGGAGAAATAGAAAGATGAATGAAAAGAAGAGAGTGCAGAGAATCGACTCGGAATTTAGGTTCAGTGCAGATGCTCCTGAATATGATTCCCTTATAGAAAAAGTCAGTCCTTACTACAATACACTTATTGAGGAAACAATCAGGGCAATACCATTTGATAAGGATAAGAAATTGAATGCCCTTGAAATAGGTATAGGTACAGGACGAGTTACGGAAAAATTCATTGAAAAATATAAAAATGCCCATATCACCGGGGTGGACATATCCGAAGAGATGATAAATGTAGCTAAAAAAAAATTTTCAAATCGGAAAAATGCCTTCTCTTTTCTAATTCAAAAAATTGAAGACTTAAATTTAAAAGAGAATTACGACTGTATCTATTCCTGCCTTGCTCTTCATCATTTAAAGGATGAGAAGCTTAAATTTCAGTGTTACAAAAAAATCTTTGATGCGCTCGATGACGGAGGATTCTTCGCAAATGGAGATTTGATTGCAGGAGAAAACGAAGAAGAAAATTTTTTCTTTAGAGAAAACTACAAAATGTTCTTGAAGAAAAATCTTGAAAGGGAAGAAGAAGTCGAATTTTGGATGAGACGCCACCTTGAAAATGATTATCCTGCACCCCTCACAAAACATCTCGAATTATTGAACAAAGCAGGATTTAGAAAAGTTCAGGTATATTGGAAAAAAATGAATTATGCCGTCTTTGGTGCAGTCAAATAAATCTATTTACCTGTGGGAAATACTTTAATCGCATTTTTTCGCATAGCAACTCTAATCGAACTTCCAACAGCAAGATTCAACCGTAAGAAATTGTAATATGGAATGTTTATTTCAAAGTCGTATTGCTCCGTTGTCTCACCTTCGCCTTTTATTTTAAAATAAATCGTGTGACTCACGCCATGAGGTATGACATTTTCAATCCTTCCTGAAAAAACATTGTCCTTGAGAGACTCTCTTATTTCTCTTCCATCGCGAAGAATCTTTATCTCCTGCGGCAATACACAAAACTCCACCTTATCCCCAAGCTTAAAACCCTCAAAAAATGGAGTTATCACTTCATAGCATTCAAGGGCGATTACCATTTTATTATCTTCCTTATCAATTTCTTTGATTCTGCCATTGAGGATATTTCTGAAACCCATAAAGGAAGCAACAGTCTTGTTTACAGGATTATAAAAAACATCATCCTTCAAAGCTTCCTGCTCAATCCTTCCGTCAATTAAAACAGCGATTTTATCGCTCAAAGTGTATGCCTCTTCAAGGTCATGGGTAATATGAATTACTGTTGTGCCAAATCTATTATGAATTTCTCTCATCTCAAACCATAACTTTTTTCTCAAACTCTCATCGATGGATGAGTAAGGTTCATCCAAGAGCAAAAGCTCGGATTCTCTAACCAACGCTCTAACTATTGCTACCCTCTGTTTTTCTCCTCCGCTCAATTCTTCCGGTTTTCTTTGAAAAAGCTCTTTTATTCTGAAAATTTCAGCAAACTCATTTACTTTAGCTTTAACCTTATCAACATTTTTCATTCCAAAAAGGATATTCTCAAAGACATTCAGAAAAGGAAAAAGGACAAAGTCTTGAGGCACATAAGCAAAATTTCTTTTTTCCGGGGGGATATGAGAAATATCCTTCCCCTTGAAATAGATAGTGCCTTCCGTTATTTTTCTCAACCCTGCAATACACTCAAGAAGAATTGTTTTCCCCGAGCCGGTGGGACCGAGAATAGTAAAGTATTCCCCTTTCTCCATATGAAGATTAATGTCAGACAACAAAAAATTTCCTTCACAGCAGGACAAGGATTGAAGTTTCACCATAACAGCTTCTCTCCTGTTATTCTTCTGATTGACAAAAGCATCAATACAGCTATTGCAATCAATATAAAGACGACAGCCATCGCCCTTTCAATGTCAGCATTGGAAAAACTTAAGAAGATTGCTATGGGAAGAGTTTCTGTCCTCATAGGCATTGCGCCTGCAAGAGTAACTGTTGCACCAAATTCACCAACAGCACGTGCCCAAGTAAGAATTGCCGATGCCAATAAACCTTTTTTCGCAAGTGGAATTACTATTCTGAAAAATGCCGCAAAACTATTGAATCCTAAACTCCTTCCCATTTTCTCGAATCTCTGGTCAATATCATCAAAAGTGGCTTTTAAAAGACGCACAGCAAGAGCGCAAACTACTGTAAACTGGGCTAAGACTATTCCGGGTATGCTGAATACAAAAGGAAATGTTGTGCGCTCGATGAATTTTCCTGCTGGCGTATTGAAAAATATTAAGAGTATTGCACCGAGTGCTACCGGAGATATTATAATGGGAATGTCAAGGACTACATCGATTATTCCTTTCAATGGAATCCTAAAGCGTGAAAGCGCATAAGCAGATGGTATAGCAATTAGAAGAGACAACAATGTTGAAACGGTTGCTGTAATGAAACTAAGTTTAACGGCATAGATTATTTTTTCTGAAAACAGCAGTTTAATAAACTTTTCAAACTCGATAACAGTAACACCTGAAAGAATAATTGCTATGAAATAAAGAAATAAGCAAAAAAGGATACTCAAAGCAGATATTCTGAATAATTTATCGGTTGCGTATTTCATAATAAAACTCTATCAATAATCACCGAGCTTATACTCTCCCCCAGCAGAAGCATAAGGGGCATCTCTTTTGGCATCTTCAAAGGACAAATAGAAACCCCATTTGCCAATTATTCTTTTAGAAAAATCACTTTCTAAAAAAGTGATGAATTTCTGAGCAAGCTCATTCTTACTGCCGTATTTCGTAATGGCAACAGGTATAAAAGCTATTCGAGGTATTTCATCTTTTTTAAGTGGTATAATTTTCACTTTATCAGAATTCCACCTCCCAAAAACTGACCATCCTATTGCCGCATCAACCGTATTCATTGCCACAAGTGAAGCAGTCTTTGCGCAACTTTCAGCATAGTTGATTATATTTGGTTTCACTTTTTCATAAATCCCTTTTTTCCTCAAAAGCTCGACTGCATAAACTCCAAGGCAGACTGATTGAGGATTTGCTATCAGCACTCTAACATTTGGCTTGGCAAGGTCTGAAAGCTCTTTTATCCCGGCAGGGTTGTTGGAGGGCACGGCAATTGCCGGTACAATCCATGCTATTTTCTTACAGTCATCTTCTTTCACTACTCCTTTTCTGACTGCTTTGATCATAAAATCAGGTGAACCCGGTATATAAATATCGCCTCTTTTCGAAATTTCAATTTGTGAAAGCATCGTCCCTGAGCTTCCAATATGAAGATTTACATTGATCCTTTCCCTCCTTTCAAATTCAGGAACAATCTCTTCAATTGCCGGTTTAAAAACAGAGCCACAAAATACCTCGATATTACCTCTGCCCTTATATTCTGCTTCAAGGAGAAATGGAAAAAAAGATAGCAAAATAGTGATAAGAAAAAAAAGAGATTTTACTTTATTTTTTTGCAAAAGATTCATCTCTGATTTTCTTTCAAAGGACTCAATTATGATTGTTCACCTGTAAGAAAATTTGAACTTCTTAAACTTCTTATCAACTTCATCCCTTATGCCTTTCGAAATAGCTTCATAATAATCAATCAATTTCCTGCCGTCTTTTGTTAAGGTTGTACCACCATATCCTGCACCGCCCTTTGTTTTTTCAACAAGCTTCAACCCGCTTCTCTCCTCCATAGACTTGATATAAGACCAAGCTCTCCTATAAGTAATTCCTAATTTCGATGCGGCAGACGAAATTGACCCTGTCTTTTCAATCTCTTGAAGAAGCCTTTTTCTGCCCTCCCCAAAGAAGGGCTTCCCCTCTATTTCAAGCCATACTTTAGATTTCACACTAAGCTTCATTCTTCCCAATCAAAAACTTTTTTGCAGCTAAATATGACAAATTTGCATATCGGTGTCAATAATTTATTGAACAGAAAAAGATATGAAAAAAATAGAAACCAAAGAAATTAGCTCTTTTTAAAAGCACCAAGATTGGAAATTAAAATTCCTATCAATATACCTATTGCCATAATCAAAAGGACAAGAAAAGCGCAGGGAATGGAAGCATTCCATATCAGAAATCTAAGCTCAACAGTACTGGCATTCTGCACCGCAAAAATTACTACAAGGAGAAGTATAAAGGTTATTAGTATTCCTTTTAACTTTTTCATAACTTTCTGCTATTCATCCATAAATGCCAATAGGAATACTTAAAGAAGTATCTTTGAATAATTATTGAGACTGATGCGCCTTTTCAAGAGTGAGCAAGCGCTCCCAATCTCGGTCAATTATTTGCTGAATCTCATCTATCACATGCCTGTTTTCTGGCCGTTTCAGATGTGAAAAACGCCCCTGATATTTGAGCCATTCTTCAATTGGCTTCTTCTCTTTTGGCTTTACATTAATTTTCAATTTTCCATTTTCTATTTCATAGAGAGGCCAATAACAGGTTTGTACGGCAACCCTGCAAACTTCTACTGCTTTACCTGTATCATTTCTCCATCCTCTGTTGCAGTTGGCTATCACATTTATAAAGCTTGGACCGCCGCAATTGAGAGCTTTTTTTACCTTTGTTACAAGGTCATTCCAATGGCTTGGAGAAGCTTGCGCCGCATAAGGAATTTTGTGTGCTGCAACGATTTGGGTAAGGTCCTTTCTGTCCTGCTTTTTCCCAAAGCTTACATCTCCTGCAGGTCCTGTTGTCGTATGCGCGCCATAAGGCGTAGCGCTTGACCTTTGTATGCCTGTATTCATATATGCTTCATTATTATAACAAACATAAAGGAAGCGATGCCCTCTCTCGAGCGCTCCTGAAAGAGACTGCAAGCCAATATCATATGTTCCTCCATCACCGCCAAAAGCAATAAAATCGATTCTTTTGTCTTTGGGAATCTTTCCTTTTTTTACAAGGGCGTTATACATTGCTTCAACACCTGATATAGTTGCCGCGGCATTCTCAAAGGCATTATGTATAAAAGGAACGCGCCAAGCTGTATAAGGGAAAATAGTCGTCGCCACTTCAAGACAACCTGTTGCGCATGCAACTACAGTAGGATTTTCAGTGGCAAGCATTACCTGTCTTACAACGATTGAAACCCCACAGCCTGCACACAATCTATGACCCGGTGATAAAAGATCCTGTTTTTTTGATAATTCCTTTAACGATGCCATTTATTATTTCTCCACTTTTTTCTTCTAAACCTTTTCCCGCACACCTATCCAATTATAAGTTCTTGCAGGTTTACCTTCCTTTATTGATGAGATAAGTCCTTCATATATGCTTCTTAATTCATCTATGCCTATATCTCTTCCTCCAAGACCATAGATATAGTTTGTAATAAAGGGCTTGGAATCTGCCTCATACATAGCCGATCTTATATCGAGAAACAATGGTCCTGCTGTGCCATATGATGAAGATCTGTCGAGGACTGCCACTGCTTTAACATTCTTCAATGCCTCCCTAATCTCATCAGCAGGAAAGGGCCTAAAAACCCTTATCTTTAAAACGCCTGCTTTAATCCCTTCCTGTCTCAGCATATTTACAACATATTTTGATGTTCCTGCTGTCGAATTCAGTGCAACAATCGCAACTTCCGCATCTTCCATCATATAGGAATCAATTAGTCCATATTCATAACCAAACTCTTTTTTAAATTCTTCTGCCACCTTCAAGATCTCAGATTTTGATGATTGTATGGCATCATCAACCTGTTTTTTATGCTCCATATAATAATCCTGCAGGTCTAATGCACCGTAGGTCACTGGATTATCAACATCCAAGAGAGGTTTTCTCGGTTTAAATTCTCCAACAAATCTTTGAACTTCATCATCTTCGAGCATTTCAACAGATTCAATGGAGTGGCTTATAATAAATCCATCAACACAAACCATTACAGGCAGCCATACTCCTTCTCTATTACAGATTTTTGCCGCTTGAATAATGTTGTGATATGCCTCCTGTGCATTCTCAGAATAAAGTTGAATCCATCCTGCATCACGGCAACCCATAGAATCAGAGTGGTCGCAATGTATGTTAATTGGAGCAGACAAAGCCCTATTGACTACTGTCATAACGATAGGCAAACGCAACGCCGATGCAACAGGCAAAAGTTCCCACATAAGAGCAAGTCCGCAGGCAGAAGTTGCAGTCATAACTCTGCCGCCTGCCGCTGAAGCGCCGATGCAGGCGCTCATAGCACTATGCTCACTTTCTACTGTTACAAGCTCTGTATCGACAAGGCCATCTGCAACTGATTGAGCAAATATCTGCATCACTTCAGTTGATGGAGTTATTGGATAAGCTGCCACAACATCAGGATTTATCTGACGCATACATTCAGCAACTACCTGATTTCCTGTCATTGACTCGCGTTTTGCCATTATTTGTTACTCCCTCACTGATTAATTATTTTTTGAATTTCACTTCTTCTTCCATCGTAATAGCACGAATCTTTGGAGGACATTCATTTGCACAAACTCCACAACCTTTGCAAAATCTCAAATCAGCGCCCTTGACCTTTTCATCTTCTACGATGATGCAGGAATCAGGACAATATATCCAGCAGGTAAGACATTGAATACACTTTTCAAAATCCCATACAGGCCTGAATGTCCGCCAACCGCCGGTTTCATACTCTGCGGCATTGCCGGCTTCTTCAATCAATCCTCCCAAAGGAAGCTCTTCTTTATTTTTCAAAGTCATAGACCCTTTACCTCCTCGTAAGCCCTTTCAACGGCTTTTATATTTGCTTCAACTACACTTGGGCCAAATTTTTTGCCAAAACTCTTTTCAACCTCTTTTTTGACATCTTCAAGTTTTATAATATCAGTTACTCTTGCCACAACGCCTAAGATTGGAGTATTCGGTATAGGCCTTCCAATTGTTTCAAGCGCAATCTTTGTGGCATCCACTGTATAAACTTTTCCAGAGTTGAGATTTAGTTTCTGCTTTATTTCATCAGGATTCATTTCACTGTTGACAATATATATCCCACCGTCCTTGACTCCCTCTGTAACATTGACACTGTCTATCAATGTTTGGTCTATAACTATAACAATAGAAGGATTGTGGACCTGACAATGAATCAAAATTTCCTCATTTGAAACTCTATTGTATGCCCTCAGCGGCGCACCCATCCTTTCAGGGCCATATTCGGGGAATGCCTGCACATATTTTCCTCCAGCCATTGCCGCATCAGCAAGAGCTTTTGCCGCAGTTACCGCCCCCTGCCCTGCACGAGCATGCCAGCGTATTTCGATAAATTCACTCATTAACTGCCTCCTATACATCCATTTTCATAATTTTACAATATTCTTCTTCCCTCGAGAGCTCTTGAAATAGTAATATCATCTGCATATTCGAGGTCGCCGCCAACAGGAAGACCGTATGCAATTCTTGAAAGCTTGATTCCCAAAGGTTTTAAAATTTTTGCAATGTACATCGATGTTGCTTCTCCCTCTGAGCTTAAATTCGTAGCTATAACAACTTCCTCTGGCATTATTCTTTTTACTCTTTCCACTAATTCTTCTATTTTTAAATCTTCTGGGCCAATTCCATCAAGGGGTGATATTGCACCGCCCAATACATGATAAAGACCCTTGTATTTTCCTGTCTGTTCAATAGCAATCAAATCTGTATAATTTTCAACAACACAAATGACTTTTCTTGTTCTTTCTTCACATTTGCAAATAATACATATATCTTCTTCAGTTATATTGAAGCACTCTTTACAAAATCGAATATTTTCTTTCAACTCTTTTATTGCGTCAGCCAAATTTTCAGCTTCACTCTTCTCCATTTTGAGAATATGTGCTGCAAGCCGATTGGCTGTTTTTCGTCCAATGCCGGGAAGTTTCGTAAGAGCTTGTATCAACTTTTCAAGAGTAGGAGACGCATATTTCATAGAAAAAATTAGAAACCCGGAATATTTAACCCCAATCCGCCAGTTACTTTTTTCAACTCTTCTTCCATCATCTCCTTGGATTTTCGCAATGCCTCGTTTACGGCGGCAACGATAAGGTCTTGAAGCATTTCCTGCTCATCACTGTTGATGACTTCTTTCTCAATCGCTACGCTGACTATCTCCTGCTTGCCGTTTGCTACAACCTTTACCATCCCTCCCCCTGCAGACGCTTCTACCTCTTTGTCTGCGAGCTCTTCCTGAATCTTTGCTATCTGCGCCTGCATCTTTTGTGCCTGTTTAACAAGCTGATTGAAATTCTTCATAAATTAACACCTCTTTTTCTTTTCTTAGTTATCAATTCTTAATATCCACAATTCTGGAAGGAAAGCAATTCAAAATCGCTTGCACATTTCTATCTTCCATCGCTTCTGCAATCAAAGCATCCTTACTTATCTTTTTTTCTTCCTTACTAATCTTTCCATTGCACTCTTTTTCTTTTTTTTCAACCTCTATTTTAAGCTTAACTTCTTTCCCAAATGCTTCTTTCACAGCTTCGCTGATTATAAGAGGATTTTTACCCATATTGACTGTGGAATAAGTTATGTCATCGTCAACGAAAATCTGCAATATATTGTTATGAAAAACTTTTCTGCAGCCATTTGAAAAAATGCTGTTTAAAATTATTGACCTTTTCTCAAGAATTCTCAAAAATTCATTCCATTTATCACTCTGCGATAGAGGAACAGTCTGTATGCCTGCGCTGACATTTGGAGGAGATGATTCTTTGGCGGAAAATTTTGCATTATTTGTATTATATGAAGATTGGCTTTCAAATAGAGACTTATTTTCACGATTGCGGCTCTGCTTCGAACCATCCTCATTTCGTGGGAACCCTCTGCTTTCTCTCTCTGATGAAGACAACTTATTTAAAATATCATCTATAGGTACGGTAAATTTGCTTCTCATACACCTCAAAAGAGAAACTTCCAAGACCAAAAAGGGATTTTCAGCCCTTTTAATCTCCTTACTGCATTCATAAAAAAGATTAAAAAGCATAAGCCACTCATCAAAGCTTCTTTGTGCAGAAAGTTTTTTCTTCAAATCTAATCCCTGTAAAGTGCCTGCGGCATTATCTTCGCCTGCTGAAATTACAATTATATCTCTCAAAAATTTTAAAAAATGCTCGCAAAAAGAATCAACATCATAACCACGCTCTGAAAGCTGAGAAGTAAGTTTGATTATTGCCTGAGCGTCATCATTCACAATCGCTTGAACCGTATCTGCAAGAAACATTGAATCAACAATGCCAAGTATATCCTGTACGATTTTAGCTGTAATCTTTCCTTCTTCAGAAAAGGAGATAATACTTTCAAATACTGACAAAGCATCTCTCACACTTCCTGAAGCCGATAGGGCTAGAATTTTTAAAGCTTCATCTTCAATTTCTATATTTTCATCTTTTGCAATTTTTGAAAGAAACTCAACAATCACATTGTCAGGCAGCGTCTTGAAATCATATCGTTGACATCGTGAAAGAATAGTTGGCGGAAGCTTATTTGGATCTGTTGTAGCCAAGATGAATTTTACATGAGGAGGCGGTTCTTCAAGTGTTTTAAGAAGGGCATTGAAGGCTTCTGTCGTAAGCATATGAACTTCATCTATGATATATATTTTATACCGCGATTGAATAGGCGCAAATTTTGCCTTTTCACGAAGTTCTCTTACTTCACCAATCCTGCGGTTTGAAGCTCCATCGATTTCGATAACATCAAGAGATGAGCCTTCGCTTATTGCCCGGCAGTTTGCGCATTCGTCACATGGCTCGGGAGCAGGGCCATTTTCACAATTTAGAGCTTTGGCTAAAATACGAGCTGTTGTAGTTTTACCTACTCCTCGTGTTCCTGTTAGAAGAAAGGCATGAGCTATTCTTCCTGTTTTTACTGCATTTTGCAGGGTTGTGGTAACATGCCTTTGCCCTATAACTTCAGAAAACTTCTGAGGTCTTTTTTTACGGGCTAAAACAAGATAAGATTCTTCACTCATTATTCAGATTCAACCGTTTAAAAGAAAAGTTTAAGGGAATTATTTTTATGTTTTCACAGAGGTTTTGAAAAATCAAGAGGAAAAAAATTTTAATTTTTTTTATACTTCCCCTCTGGGATTTATCATCCTTATCTCTGCATCTTTTTCCTTAACGATATAGCAGACAAGTCCCTTATATTGCCTTATTCTATCTGACAATTTGTTGTGAGACAAAAAATCGTGAACTGCTTTTGCGCATCCTTCCCATGCATAATAATCATCTATTATGATTAAACCGCCTTCCCTCACTTTTGGATAAAGGTAATTCAAACAGTGTGCTGTAGATGAATACCAATCTGCATCAAGCCGCAGTATAGCAATGTTGTCTTCAAATTCTGTCGATGATAGAGTTTTATCAAACCATCCTTTGATTATGTGATAATTTTTTGCCTTTGCCATCTTCATAGCTTTATGAGCAAAAGAAGCATCTGTTGAACAATTATTTAGGTCATTATGCGCCTGCCATTCCAAGGCTTTTTTACCGTCAATCTCTGAAGCCGGAGGTAATCCTTCAAAGCTGTCAAAGAGATAGTAGTGTCTTTCATCTCCCAATAAAGAGGCAATTCCTCCCATCATTCCTCCACGCCAAACTCCGCATTCAACAACACAGCCCGATAATTCTTTGTATTCATTGATAAGTGTTAAATTAGCACAAAAATACTCTTTAGGTACTCGAGTATATTCTTGGAAATCTTCATAAAGTGCTTCATAGAGGCGAAGCAAAGCGGAATCGGAATTTTTCTTTGAAGTAATAAAGCTTGTAATTTTTTTAATCATTTTACCAAAAAAGCTTAAAACATCTCTTATATAAGAGTATCTAAAAGGATGTCCTCAAAAT
>RFHX01000003.1 GCA_003695725.1 Candidatus Schekmanbacteria bacterium | reverse complement strand
GTAATAGGAAGTAAAATATTAAAGGGAAAATTACAGAATAAATTTCTCGACTATCTTCTTAAAAAAATAGATTTATCTTCCTGTTTGATTCTCTCTTATCATGGAATAGAGGACAACTGCCTTGAATCAGGAAAAAGAATTTCGCTGACAACTAACTGCTCTTTTATAAATTTCAAAAGCCAAGTCGAATCTCTCTCGAAATACTTTCACATTGTTTCTCTAAATGAAATAATCAACCAAATTACAGAGGAGAAAAAAAACCTCTACGGTAAACCCCTGGCGGCAATTACATTTGACGATGGATATAAAATTTTGAAGAAATTCGCCCTTCCCTATTTGAAAGAAAAAAATATACCTGCAACGATATTCATTATAACAGGAATCATCGAAAAAAGTGTTATTCCTGACTTTGTAAAATCTGAAGTATTCCGTAAAAAAATGGCAAGCAGATATAAGAATTACAACTATCGATACGAATCCCTGAAACCTTCAATATCGGATAACGATTTGTTTGAATATATAGATGAAAATTTTTTCTCTCCAAATGAGTTAAAGGATTTAGCTCAATTTTTTGAAATTGGTTCACATAGCCATTCTCATTGTAATTTTACAAATCTGACAGAGGATGAAATAATTTATGAACTAAAAACATCAAAATCGATTCTTGAAAGACTTGTGGGGAAAGAAATAACCTCATTTGCTCTTCCCTATGGAGGAAGCAGGTTTTTTAAGAATATAAAGAATGAATATTTTGAAACTTGTGGTTATAGATTATGTTGTTCGACTATTTTTGGCTTGAATAAGAACGGAGATAATCCCTATAAGTTGAAACGAATAACAGTCAATAATTTCGATACAGATGAAACATTCAAATTAAAAATCTCAGGAAAATTAGATTTCTTATCTTCATAACATCAAAAAAGGAGGCTCTGCTTTTATGATACTCATTACAGGAATAGGAGGTTTCATTGGAAGAAGGATGGCGGAAATATTTAGAGAGAGAAAAATAGATTTTGTTGGAATCGATTACAAGGAATCTTCTTATGTGCCAAAAGAAAACTTCATTAAGCTTGATGTACGCGACTCAAAATTGGCAGATATAATCCGTGAAAAGAAGGTTGACTCAATCATTCATATGGCTTTTGTAACTGCACCAAAGATAGACCCAAATATCAGAAAAGATATCGATATTAACGGTTCTAAAAACATTATTGAAAGCGCAGTAAAAAATGGAATCAAAGATATTGTTTTCATCAGCAGTGAGCGAGTTTATGGAGACCAAAAAGCAGAAGGCGGAGTCATTGATAAAGATGGCAATTATCTAAATCCTTTAGACGACATATATGCAAAAGATAAAATCGAAGCAGAAAACCTATTCCTCGATGCTTCAGAAAAAAACGGATTCAATCTATCCATACTAAGACTTGCCATCGTTTGTATAAAAGGAGGCGGGCCTGGATTGGGCGATATGATAAATAGCGCTTCGAAAACAGGACGTTATATGAAACTTAGAGGCAAAAATCCACCTATTCAACTAATTCATTGTGATGATGTCGTAGATGCGGCATACAATGCATTAGGAAAGAACGGCATATTCGATATTGGCGCAGAAGACAAAATTACGCTTACAGAAATCTTTGAATATGCAGCGCAGCTGGGAGGCAAGAAGCCATCTCCTATCAATCTTCCGGAAAAGCCGACTTATTATCTTGTCAAATTTCTCTGGAATATCGGTTTATCTCCAATTCCTCCGTTATATGTAAGAATGTTGGGCTATGACTTTTTTAGAGATGTCTCGAAAACAGTAGAAACACTTGGAAAACCAAAATATAGCTCAAAAGAGATAATAGAAAATATCGTCTCCTAATCTTCCGAAATTCATAAATAGAGCAACATCTTGACAAAACTCTTTTTATTTACTTAATGTGCAGAAAATTCGATGGTAAAAAATCAATGGATGGAGAAAATAAAAGGAATATGAAGAAAAAAAATCCTGATGGAGAAGTTTTCAAGAAGTATTGGGAAATAAAACTCCTTTGGAGTAAAATATTATTTATACTTTTTTTGATTTCCTTTCTTTCCCTTTTTCTTTTTTACGAAAGAAAGGGGGCGCTCTTTGTTTTTCTTGTCCATTTTGCCGGAATTTCTCTATTATCTGCCTTTGGACTTTTTTGCCGCGGAATTTATGAAAAAAGTGTAGAGGCGGCAACTGATTTTATGTACTAAACAAAGAGCTTTCTACCCGGCTTTACTGATAATTCCCTTTTTCTCATATATTGGCTTAACTTCTTTTCTCCATTGCGGTAGATTCTTGGCAAAAACAGCAGTGCCTGCAAAACAAACCAAACCGCATATAAAAACGGTTTCTTGTGCACCTATGCTGTCTGCAATCGTCCCTGCCAAAAAGCTTCCAATTGGTGACATTCCCATCATTGCCATTGTAAAAAAACTCATAACCCTTCCTCTTCTGCTGTCATCTGCAATTGTCTGCAAAAGAGTATTGCTCGATGCCATCTGAAGAATTATTGCATATCCAGTGACAAACATTAAGATTAACGAAATCCAAAGGTTTGAAGAAAGTGCAAATAAGGAAATTCCTACAGAAAAAAGAAATGAAAAATATGCAATGAGTTTAGCAAGTCCCATTACAGATTTTCGCATAGCAAGATATATAGCCCCTCCAAAAGCGCCCAACCCTGACGCCCCCATTAAAAAACCCAATGTATCAGGACCGCCTTTAAGGATATCCTTGGCAAATACAGGCATAAGTACAAGATAGGGCATACCCAAAAGGCTAATCAATGCAACAAGCAGAAGAATAGACTTAATTGGATAAAAACCGAAGGAATATGTAAATCCTTCTTTTAATCCCTTGATAAAATCATATTCGTTACCTTCTCCTTTTCCTCCTTTTACATTTATCATCATAAGGGAAATGATTACTGCTATATATGAAAGACCATTGATGAGGAAGCATAATCCCTCTCCTGCAACACCAATTATAAGACCAGCAATTGTAGGGCCAAGAAGACGCGCGCCATTAAACATAGAAGAGTTGAGAGCTATCGCATTTGCAAGATCTTCGCGCTTTTCAACTATGTCGAGAATAAATGACTGTCTCGTTGGCATTTCGAAAGAAATGACAATTCCAATAAAGATGCTCAGCACAATCAGATAAAATGTATTGATTAAATGTGTAAATGTTAGAGCCGCTAATGTAAGAGCCTGCATCATCGCTAAAATCTGACAGAGAAGGATAACATTCTTTCTGTCAAGGCGGTCTGCAAACACCCCTGCAAAAGGCGATAAAAGAAAGCTTGGAAATTGGCTGCAGAAAGAAATGATACCTAAAAGAAGCGCCGACCCTGTAATACGATACACCAACCAGCCAATGGCTATCTGCTGCATCCATACGCCGATAAGTGATATGCTCTGACCGATGAAAAAAAGACGGTAATTTCTATGTCTCAACGACCTGAATAATAGGCCTAATTTCGATTCCTTCTGCTTTATTTCATATGCGCGGCTCATATTTACATCCATCCACTGCAACGATTATCTGCTCTTATACAGAATTCTCCAATCATAACTTACTTTTTTTATTCTAATTATTGAATCAAACCTTTATAGCTTTCTGTCTCAGAAAATTCAACTTATTGTAAGATATCTTTTTTAGGGCAATGTACTTATAAATTTTCAAAGTATTTGCAAAAAATATCTTAATGTTTATCATAAAACTACTATGGAACTTTGGACAATATTTCTTCTCTTCTTTCTTTGCCTCGCTCTTGGTTTTGGCGGTTGGCTTTTTTTTATCTGGGCAGTGAAGACGGGCCAATTTGAAAAATTAGAGGAAACGAAATACAGAATAATAGAAGAAGAGAACAAAGACAATATACAGTCAAATGATAAAAGATAATGTTGGAAAATACCTTTTCTTATCTGGATATTTTCTCCAATATTGTTTATTAAATTAAGAATAATAAAGGGAACACTTCGGAGGGGAATAATGAAAAAAGTAAAACTTGGAAATACAGGCCTTGAAGCAAGTAAACTCGGTTTTGGCGCAATGCATCTTCCTCGAATAAGCGGTGAAGAATCAGAAAAGCTTGTCAATGCCGCCATCGATATGGGAATAAACTATATAGACACTGCACGCGCCTATCAGGACAGCGAAGAAAAACTTTCACGCGTCATACCAAAACGAAGAGATGAAGTAATCCTCACAAGCCGCGCTTTTTCTTGGAAACAGGGAGCAGATAAATTCATTGAAGACCTTGAAACAAGCTTAAAAACGATAAAAGTCGATTATTTTGATTTCTACGGTTTTCATAGCGTCAACAAATTAGAAGAGCTCGACCTGATTATGGGTAAACATCTCGAGCTACTGCAAAAAGCAAAAGAAGAAGGAAAGGTCAAGCATCTTCTTATAACTGGTCATAATCATCTAACAATGGCAGAAGCCGCCAAAAAAGGTGTTTTTGAAATGATTTTTTTCCCCTTTAATGTAATTGAACAAGAACCACTCGAAAAACTTATTCCTGCAATACAGGAAAATAAGATTGCATCGACCATAATGAAACCCTTAGCAGGCGGAATGATTGAGGAAACTGATTTAGCGCTTCGTTTTTTTGAATCTCATCCTGTCGATGTCATAGTAGTCGGTATGTCAAAGATGACAGAGCTTGTCGAGAATTTCAGAACAATAAGTGAAAGAAAAGAACTCACCGATGAAGAATTGGAAAAACTCGAAAAATCAGTGGAAGCTTTAGGAAAAGACTTTTGCAGACGATGCGCTTATTGTCAACCATGTCCCCAAAACATAATGATTCCTTTTGTCCATATGATTTATCAGAAATGTTATGGGAGAGAATTGAACGATGATGTATCCTACACATTGCAAATGGGACAACGCTTATTGCCGTCTCTAAAACAATGTGTTGAATGCGGCCAATGTGAGGAAAAATGTCCTTATGAATTACCGACAAAAGAACGAATAAAAGCTATAATCGATATGCTTGAAGGCACATCTGCAACACCGCCATCTTCAGTGTAAAATTGAAAAGGTTAATGAATGAATAGTTATTATTACAGACAAGGTCCTGCATACACATTTGGTCCCTCTATTACACCGACGGTAAAAAAATTGATTTATATCAATGCAGGAGTTTTTCTCTTTCAGCAGATAACATCGAGCCAGATAATTCTTCTTTTTGGGCTCATACCAAAATTGGTCATTAGTCAATTATATGTTTGGCAATTGTTTACTTATCAGTTTTTACACGGCGGTTTTTTCCACATTCTTTTCAATATGTTTGCCCTATGGATGTTTGGCTGTGATTTAGAAAGAAGATGGGGACAAGAATTTTTCTTGAAATACTATTTCCTTTGCGCAATATGGGCCGGAATTTCTTCAACAATATTCACTGCCTCTTCAACAACTCCAATAATTGGAGCATCAGGCGCAATTTACGGCATATTGCTTGCTTATGGACTTTATTATCCTGAAAGGCAAATTCTAATCTATTTTCTTTTCCCAATGAAGATGAAGCATTTTTTGATATTTATTGGAGCAATAGAATTTTTCTCTGCTATGTCTGCAACTAACAGCGGTATAGCCCATCTTGCCCATCTCGGAGGAATGGTTTTTGGCTATATCTATCTTAAAAGAGGAGGCAGAGGCGGAGGTCGGGGTTTATTCAAGGACCTTTACCTCAAACTCAAATACTGGTGGATAAGACGAAAACTTACAGTCTTATCAGATGATGATGACTTCAACGAAAATGATAGATATTACCATTAAAAGCGCTATGGCTTAAATCTAACTTTCAGTTATTCCTCTTTATCTCTTGATAGTTATATTATCCTTTGCAATAAATGGTGTTTCACCACTTAAGCCAATCAAGAACAATGTCCATTTTTTCGGAGATGATAGATTGTTCAAAAGAAAATATTGGACATCAGATACTCTGAAAATAGCTGCTCTATCAGGTATTCCATCACTGTCCTGATCGCCAACGGCTTCCAAAGAAAGCGCACTTGTCGAACCAAAATCTCCTACTCTCGAAAGAAGTTTTACTGTTTCAGTTATAATATTCTCAAGAAATGTTGAATCTTGATCTTCGATATAAACTTTAAATTCAGTGGGGGGTGATGTGGTATCAAATGGATCCGGATCAAATGAGATAGTTGTGTTTTTTGCGCTCTGATAAGTAAGTTTTGCATTCTGTTTTTTTATGGGAATAAATTTTTCTGTTTTATAGAAATCTGCGGCACAATAATAAACCTTTAAATCAGATGCAAAGGAAACAAGTGTTGATCCATAAAAAAGGAGAAAGAATTTTTTACCAACAGTGACATCACCAAAATTGAGAGGAAATTTCTTGCGTATCTTTACTTTATATTTACTACCTTTAAATTTACCTGCAAAATCTCCTTGTCCACCATCAAAACCGGTTGCACCGTCAACAGTTGCTGAACCTGAAAATAGAGTAGTTGGAACTGTATTTGTAATCATCGACACAAATGCTTCGACATTTGAAATTGCAAAATATTCTTCTTTTGTTTTTGCTTTGCACTTTAAAGAACCATCGACCTTCAATCCTATCTTGAAATCCTTGATTACAGAACCATCAGGCAGTTTATCAGATACGACTCTTGCAGTGCCAAAAAATAAAGCTCCCGAACGTACATGCGTTGGTTTTTTATCACCTGATGTTCTTTTGGCTTTTATCTCGCTACCCAAAGTAATATTACTTTTCGTGTATCTTCCCTTTGCTTGAGCAATAGATATTGACCCGCCTCGAGCTTTTGCTCTCGAAGTTTTCTTAATCTTTTTTGGTCCGTCAAAATCCTTGAGAGTAACACCATTGCTCGACCCATCAATAGCTGTCATTACCTTTGC
>RFHX01000002.1 GCA_003695725.1 Candidatus Schekmanbacteria bacterium | reverse complement strand
GTGAAAACCTTCTTCTTGCCGCTTCGTTGATACAGGTAAAATGCGCCTACAATGACAATTAATAGAAGAAAAATAGGGATTATAGCTTTTTTCATATTTAGCATCCTCCTCCTCCGCCACTGGAACAACTATAGTTTGTAACAACTCCTGTCACTATATTTGACCAGGGGCTGACAGTTCCATCGGTAAATCTTGCCCTCATCCTGTAAAAATATCTCGCACCTGCTGGCAAATTATAACTGTAACCGCATGCTGAACCATTTCCAAGATGATCAGTTTCATCAGGTTCAAGCAAGTCTCTCTCCGTTTCAAGATCTGTCCAGTTTACCATATCAGTGCTGTACTGAATATCGTAACTGTCCAAATTGGAATCTATTATCATATTCCAGCTTATATGAAGGCCATACCCTTTGCCTGAAACAAGCACCGGCAAAACGCTTTCAATCACAGGCATATCAACATCATATTCTTCCACAGAACCGCTTACAACATTCGACCATTCATCTCCTGTCGAGCGCCTTGCTTTCAAAGCATAATGGTAGGTCTGTCCGTTTTTAAGGCAGTTTGTATAGTTCTCAAAAGATATGTTTCCATAATGGTCATAAGCTATGCTGTCAAATGGCAGATTTCCATCTAAAAGCTGCTAGTAAAGGTCTGTGCCGTCAACGCTGTACCAAAGCTCAAAGGCAATAAGGTTTGCAGTGTCTATTTCATCCCATTCAAGATGCAGTCCATATCCCATTGTATCATCCTCGGCACTTGTTACAGACAATATATTAGGCGTTGTTGGAAACTGCGGAGGCGCGATTCTTCCCGATGGAGGTTCAGGCAGAATGTTTCTCTCAATAAAAACATCCTGCATTTTACCTCTGTGCCCTTGGATAATCACGCCTGCATCCTGTGTCATTCTTTCAGCCACATCAGAAAAAAATTTATCTTGGAAAGCATCAAGATCTCGTACAGTAGTCAGTATATACTTATTCATTAGTGATTTTGATTTTTTCCCAACATTTTTTCCTATTCTCTTTCTTATCTCCCATAACGCGCCACTCCAAATTTTGCTTCCTTCATAAGGGTCTGTTATATTGCTGTTGTAATTTAGACTGTTGTTCATCTCTCGCAGTGGACAGCCCAAACTTCTGATTTTTCCAAACCATTTTCCGAAACCGGATTTTTTAAAATAATTTCCTGCAAGGAAATCAGCAAATCCTTCAACTAATGCTTTTGACTCCGGGGCACCAGCAGCAAGAGTTACAGTCCAGCCAGCATTTATATCACAGGATATTGCATGTGCATATTCATGAAGTATAACATCGGCATCCTCTGCGTCATCACGATTCTGGTCAACCTTTGCAAAATAGATTACATCATTGTCATAATCGAAGTGGCTGGCTTGATTCGAATTATTATCATGAACATCAGCCACAGTAATCTTATTAATATTAATTCCGGTGCCGTTTCCCAAACTTTTCGATATAAACCTTCGAAATTTATCAATATGGTAATATGCCATTACTTCTTCAAACGAACCGTTATCAACACCATAGTAAAAATTATTGGAATCACAGGTATCTCCGTCTCTCAAATTATGGACTCTCACATATGTGCCGTTTAGATAGCCCGAACCATCAAGCCCTTTCAGCTTTCTTTTTTTTCTATAATCATTGAGTGTTGCAGTTGAAGCATTCTTGGTTATATTACCACATCCGCCGGCAGAGCGCACAGGACTTTCTTTAAAAACTTTACCTTTGACCTTTTGAGGCGGAAGCTTTTTTATAATATCTGTGAAAACTTTAGAAAATTTTATAGTGTCATTATTAACATATGTACTACTTGTCTCATTTGCCATTTTTTCTAATGGATTTTTTACAATATCAGAACTATTTGGCCCGGCTGAGTAGCCGCCGTCAAATTTATAATATGTGACAGAATTAAGAGTACTTAGAGGGTGATCATTGCTCCATGATTCAACATAAACAATTTCACCATTGGGTGTTTGCTTGCCAAAAAGACTTCCTAAATCCGCTTCTATTGGCGGATTCCATGTTGTAATTTCCCCCGGCAATGGACAGTCTGAAACTGCTGGATACATTAATTCGCACACCCCGGTAGTAAGTTGGGTTACTTTTGTATAAGAAGTATTTATATCTCCCATTCCATTTATCCCGCCGGGAACGGATCCCTCTACATTATAAAAAAATACTTTTGTCATTGAATACGAGCTTTTCAGGTTATTGATTTTTGTCACAACATCACCTTTATTTTTATTTGCACTGCTATTATCAACTCCATCGGAAAGGACAACGAGAACCGCCATAGCATTAGGATTATTCTGCAAATAATCTGTTTTTAGATACTGTGCTCCTTCCCATACAGCATCATACAATGCTGTCCCTCCTGATGCTGTAAGCAAATCAATTTCCGACTTTGCCTGTGATGCATTTCGCGGACTTTTTTTTGTTGAATCAACTATGGAATTAAAAGTTATGATTCCATATTTTCTTGGCATCAAACTATTGATTCCATCTATACGTGTTATTAATCTTTTTGCTCTGTAGCGCAGTGTTGCAATTCTGCTTCCTTTAGAACTCTTAATATCATCGTTCTGGTTCATACTGCCGCTTGTATCTAAGACGAATAAAACAAATACTTTATCCGCACAAACACCAGATACCTGTTTTCCCCATCCTAATATTGATATGCTGATACAGCAAAAGATGATTAAAAGCTTATAATATTTTCTTAAAGGCATTCTATCT
>RFHX01000001.1 GCA_003695725.1 Candidatus Schekmanbacteria bacterium | reverse complement strand
TTTTTTTTTTTTTAAACACATTTTTTCATAAGAAAACTTAATCTCTAAAGCGGACAATTGGATTCTTCCTCTTTTTTTTGAATATGAGGAATTCCTTTTTCATAAATTTTACAAATTAGAGAGAGATTTTTTTTGATTTTTTTTTATAAATAGGCAATCAAAATAGAAGATAAAAAAAGGAGGAGATATTTATGGAGTGGGATTCCCAAGCAGTGGAAGAATTTATAAAGATGCCGCTTTCCGGATCAGCCAAAGCAATGGCGAAAGTATTTGCGGAAAAAAAAGCGCGAAAGAACAAGAGTGAAAAAGTTACGCTTAAAGAGATAGAGGAAACAAAAAAGGTATATTTTGCATCTGTTCCAGAAGAGGTGCGCCGCAGAGAGTGGGAGAAAAGGGTCAAAGAAGGTGAAACAGACCTTATGGAGCGAATGGAAAAGGAAGCAAGAGAAATTCTTGAAAAGGAAATTGACCTTTTTGATATTGATCTTTGCCATGCTCAATATTTTCGCTGTGGTTCACAGGTCGCTGAAGTAAGGAAACTCCGGGAAAAAATAAGGGCAAAACTGCAAGAACTAAAAGTGACAGAGATGGTTGCCGATATGCTTGATGATGACCAGAGAATTTTACCGCATGATAGGATAACATTTTCCATATCTGCCTGCCCTAACTCGTGTACCGGAATCGAAACAAAAGAATTTGGCATATACGGAACATCTGTGCCGGTTGTAACTGATATTGAATGTTCTGAATGTTACGCCTGTGTTGAGAGATGTCCTGATAATGCAGTCCTTCTAATTAAAGGAAGACCACAGATCGATTATGAAAAATGCAAACTTTGTGAAGCCTGCGTCAGGGTTTGTCCTACAGGTACTCTTGCTTCTGAAAGGACCGGTTATCGCTTGATGGTAGGAGGTGGATTTGGGAGGCATTTTAAACTTGGCTATGAGATTTTTAATGTGGCCACAGAGGAGGAGCTCTTCAAAGCAATTCAAGCTTGCATCGAACATATAAGAGAAAATGCGAGGGGAGAAGAGAGTATAACAAGCATAATTACAAGGACAGGTGTTGCGCCTATATTTGAAAAGATATACGGTAATTGAATTAAATGTCAAATAAACTTAATTACTGAGATTTCAGGCGGAACATTTATTCTGAGAGGGAATCCAATCGTACCTACTCCGGGTGTAACATAGAGAAATTTTCTATCATCTCTATACTTGCCGCGAATGTATTTAGTAATCAGTTGCGCCGGGCTTATGGTAATGCCGGGCAGATTTATATTTATTTGTCCCCCGTGGGTATGCCCTGCTAATGTCAGGTCAATATCATATTTCTTTGCATCATCGAAAAAATTAGGATTATGGCTTAAGAGAATAGTAAGTTTCTGTGTGTCCAACCCTTTGAGAGCATTTTCTATGTCAGGTGATGACATTCTCATATCTTCTACACCGCATAGATTTACATTGTATCCTTTAAAATCAATAACTTCACTGCTGTTTCTAAATACCTTTACCCCTTCTTTTGTCAGCTTTTTGGTCAATTCTATCTCATTTCCCCAGTAATCATGATTTCCTAAACAACAGTATATTGGCATATAAGAGCGCAGAAACCTTAAGCCCTCTATGCAAGAATCTACAGAATCTTTTGAGGTAGCTACGAAGTCGCCTGTTATAAGAAGAATGTCAGGCTTCTGTGAATAAATCAAATTTACCCACTTAGAAATTTCTTTTTTACCCATAAATATTCCTGAGTGTATATCGCTTATTTGAACGATTTTCATTTCTTTCAATCTTTCAGGAATATTTCCCAAATTAATCTTCTCTTCTTTGACTATGAAATTGTCTCTTTCAAATAATACTCCATATGAGGAGATGAATAGAGGAGATAGAATTGCGCTTTTCCCGGCTATTTGAAGAAATTGCCTTCTTCCTGATGAAAAAGTATTTTCAACCTCACTTTTCTTTGATGAATTCCTTTTTATTTTTGTCCCTAAAAACTTTAAAAGGTCGAAAAATTTTAAGATTACAAATATAAAAACATATGAACTTCCCCATATCACATAAGGGTAAACAACAACAGCCATTGTGAAACTTGAAAAAGGTTTTGAAGGTATATTGACCGCAAAGGTGTAAAGAAGCGGAATGTTGAGGTAAATCAAAAGGCAGATAACAAAAATTTTAAGGTTTTTTTTGATCTCTTTTCTTATTTTCTTGCTGTTGTAAATGAATTTGATTACTCTTTTCCCAAGATACCACTGCACAGTAACAATTACTGTGAACATTGTTATTAGAAAAAGGATAAAGTAGATAAATCTTCCGCTCATAAAAATATTCTATAAGAGTTGTTAACAGTAACCTCTAAATTGTGATATTCATCTATAGAAAATTTTCTCATAAAATCAAAAATAATTTTAATTCAATTGATATAGAAAACAAATAGATATCAAAGAAATTAATGACTTTAAGAGTGAAATTTGAAATGAGAAGGTGCGGTTATAGAAAATGACGAAATATGAAAAAACCGTAGCTATGCTCGAGAAGAAATTTAGCGGAAATGGAATAAAACTTGGATTAGAGAGAATTTTACGAGCCGCTGAGCGGGTAGGGAATCCTCAGAGTTTTTTCAAATCTATTATCGTTGCTGGCACAAACGGCAAAGGCTCAGTATCAGCAATGCTTTCATCAATAATGAATAATGCAGGCGTAAAGTCAGGCCTTTATACTTCTCCTCATCTTTTTGACATCAGAGAAAGAATAAGGGTTGAAGGGAAAAAAATAGATAAAAAAAGATTTCTTCAAATAGTGAATATCTTGGAAAATGCAGGAATTAGTGATGTTACCTATTTCGAATTCTTGACGCTTTTGTCCTTTCTGTTTTTTAAAGAACGAGAAGTTGAATCGGCTGTCCTTGAAGTAGGACTTGGGGGAAGATTTGACGCAGTAAATATTGCAGAGAGTAACATTTGCATCATAACAGGTATAGCAGTTGACCATATTCAATATCTTGGCAACACAATTGAAAAAATTGCATTCGAAAAAGCCGGTGTTATAAGAAATAGAGGCATAGTCATCTCAGGCAAGCTTTCGAAGAAGGCATATGAAGTAATAGAAAAAGAGTGCAAAAAGAAATCTGCAAAACTTCTTCTTTGGGGAAGAGATTTTAAGATAGACAGCCTTGTTTCTAATTTAAGAAGTAGCGTTTTTGATTATATGTCTGAAGATTTCATATGCAAAAACATCAAAGTACCTTTAGCCGGCGAATTCCAACCCTATAATGCTTCACTTGCAATAACAGCATTTTTGGAATTTTTGAGGTTGAATAAAAAAAAGAAAAAAGGGATAGAAATCGAGTCTGCTATTCAAAAAGGACTGTATTCCACTAAATGGCGCGGTAGAATGGAGAGAATAAAGTTGAAGGATATTGAGATACTTTTTGATTGTGCTCATAATAGTAATGCCTTGAAATATATAACCTCATATATTTCAAAAGAGATAGATAAAAGAGAAGTCATCCTTATTTTTGGAGTTCTTTCTGACAAAGATATACCGAAAATGCTGTCATTGTTGAATATTCGAGGGCTTAAAATCATTTTTACGACACCTTGCAACGAAAGAGCTTTTTCACCTTATGAATTGAAGAAAGTCTTTGATGGAGATGGAGTTTCTACCTCCGTAATTGCAAATCCTTTTGATGCTTTTAAAGAAGCAAGTAAAAAATCTGCTTCTGAAACTCTTGTTTGTATAGCTGGGTCTATCTATTTGGTAGCTCCTCTTTTACAATTTGTTGATAGATTAAAAAAGAATGATAAAAGCAGAAAAAAACTTGTAAAAAATTTTGATTTTATGAATGAATGCGTTGAGTGAAGTAATTCTTTTAATTTTCTTAATGGGTAATATATGTTATTTCTTTAATAATTTTTTGATAACTGATTTTAGTTATTTTTTAAGGCCATAATACTTTGTTAAGATATCAAATTAGGCAGTCAAGAGAAAACATCAATGTTTAAAAAAATTCTATTTATAATTTCAATTACTTTTGTTTTTTTTCAAACGAGCTCCTATGCTTTAGAACCTGAAATTTCAGCTGTAGATAAATTCAAAGAGATGGAGTTTGGCCTTGAAGATGAAGTGCGTTTTTACGGAGGAAACTTGGATTTTCAAAGGGATAAAAACCTGATAATTGGAAGAGATGCAGTTGATATCGAATACAGAGGAATGGATTTACAAGCTGATTATGTTGAATATAACCTTGAAACTGCTGATGTTAAGGCAAGAGGGAATGTGGTTGTTGAAGATGGCACAAGTGTACTTTTTTGTGAAGAATTGGAGCTTAATCTTCGGACAAGAACAGGAATAATAAGAAATGGCGAACTCTTTCTTGAGCCTACCTATTATTTGACAGGAGTTGAATTGAGAAGACTTGGATTCGACAGATACAAGATTGTTAATGGCTATTATACTGCCTGCCAAGCAGAAACTCCTGCTTGGACAGTCAAATCCAAAGAGGCAGATGCACAGGTCAATGGTTTTTTGACTGCAAAGGGTTCATCATTGGAAATAAAAAAAGTTCCTGTTTTTTATTCTCCTTATCTCCTTTTCCCAATAAAGAAAGACCGTTCGACAGGATTTCTTGTACCAAGAATAGGATACAGCCAAAGGAAGGGCTTGAGATGGAAACAACCCTTTTTTTGGGCGATGTCTGATTACTCTGACCTTACTTTAACTCCTGATATTCAAGGAAAAAGAGGAATAGGGATAGAGGCAAATTTCAATTATCTTATTGATGAAAAGAGTTCCGGTACAGCAAATGTTTATTATATTACAACGAAGAGTACTTCGAGAAACAGGGAAGGTGGAGATGCGAAAAGAAAGCAAAGATGGAATATTTATTTTTATGAAAAAAGGGAATTAGGTGATGGACTTCACCTTGCTACGAAACTCGATGTAAGCAGTGACCATAATTTCGACCGCGACTACGGAGAGGTAAGTCAAAAGATAACAAAGGCATCTGATTTGAAACTTGATTCGTTTATGTCCTTGAGCAAGTCATGGGATGAATATTACTACAAATTAAATATAGGGAGGATGCAGGATAGGATTAAGTCTTTCCCAAGAAAGGAAAGAGACAAATTTGCAGATATTATCAATGATAAGACCTATCAGTATTTGCCCAAAATACAATTCGTAGCCCTTGAACAGCCTGTTTTTGGACAAAATGGTATTATAAAGGGACTTGAAAAATTGAATAAATACATTCCATTGAAATTTAGGCTCGATTCTTCTTTTGCTTCAATACGCAGCAAATGGAAAAGCAAAGAATATGCAAAGAAAGATGGTAAAACAGAAGTTGAAAACTTCGATGAAGTGCGCCTTGATTTCCATCCTGAAATCATTTTGCCTCTTAATATAAAAGAATTGCTTTCAATTAGAGGCAAAGTAGGTATTAGAGAAACCTTTTACTCCAATCGGTCTGATGGAAATCACTTGAAATTAATAAAGAAAAATGATGGCACATTGAAAAAAGTTAATCTTTCTGGAAATTCTGATTCCACACGAGAAATCTATAATATAGAAATAGATGCCGAGGGACCAAAAGCATATGCATTGTTGAACACAAAGGTCGGCAATCTTGAAAAGATAAAGCATATTGTTCAGCCCTCTATTAAGTATGTCTATATTCCTCAAGTCAATCAGAAACATATCCTACAGGCAGATGAAGAGGATTTCATTTCAGGAAGGGAATATATTAAATGGAATCTTGAAAACAGCATATATGGTTCATTTGGACTTGAAGAAAGTGGAAATGTTGCAAAGGAAATTATGCGTTTGTCGATGAGTCAATATTATGATTTGAGAAAGGATAATGGTAAATATAGAAGACTTATTGAGAAAAGAAGATACAAGCAAAGAATTAACAATATTAGAGCAATGTCCGACCTCCGATTGGCTTTAGAGGTTTATCCTATCACAGGCCTTACTCTTGGATTTACCGGTTATATGGACCCAGTAGATGGAGCATTAGATAGATTCATTTCACATTTTAGATATGCTACAGAATTATTTAACAGCAAAATTTCTTTTTCATTTTTATCTCATTGGACGACACCAAAGGCAAATCAGGCACTTGATTGGGATGAGCCGGATTTTAATCCGATTTTCATAAAGGATAAACCTTATGAAAATATTTTTTCGACAGTCAGGTTGAACATTGATTTTCCAGGCGGGTGGGAAACAGGATATACAGCAAATTTCTTTGGCAAATCGAATACAAAATCGGATGAATCGCTCAATTCAAGCTTTTTTGAACAAAAACAAAAAGATTTTAACCTGCGATTGAAATATTCTGCCCAATGTTGGAGTGTTGAAGGGAATTATGGAGTGAGAGAATACTTTAGAGAGAAAGGAAGTTTGCGTTCATTTGATGATGAAACAAAGGATGATGAGTATTTTTGGGTTGTAGTGGAATTGAAGACTCTTGGAGAGATATCCACAGGAGGTATGTAATCATTATTGCATCATAAATCAGCTTAGATTGCTGACGCATTTTGGACATGTATTTGGGTAATTCTTATTTTCGCCGGTATTTTCAGATATTGTCCAACATCTTTCGCATTTTTCCCCTTTGGCTTTTGTTGCTTTTATCACTATGTCTTCAAAGCTTCTTTCACATTCTCCGCCATTTCCTGAAATCTCATCTTCTACAAATCTTACTTGTGATACAATAAAAACAGATGACAATTCATTTTCATAATTTTTAAAGAAATTAAAATTTTCTCCTTTACCGTAAATTGATACTTCAGCATCAAGGGAATGACCAATTATCTTTTGGCGTCTTGCTTCTTCGAGGACTTTGGTTACTTCATTTCTAAGCTTGATTATCTTTTCCCATCTTTCTTCAAGCTCAATATCTTGCTTAATTTCAGATTCATCCGGAAATAATGCAAGATGTACGCTTTCTTCCTTCGTTGGATCGATTTCTTTCAAGTAATCCCACACCTCTTCTGCTGTAAATGATAAAATTGGAGCCATTAAGCGCACAAGAGAATCGATTATTTTGAAAAGTGCTGTCTGAGCTGAGCGTCTTTCCAACGAGTCGGCTTTACTCGTATAAAGGCGGTCTTTTAATATATCTAAGTAAAAGGCGCTCATATCAACTGCACAAAAATTATGGAATTTGTGGTAAAAAATATGAAAATCATAGTCATCATAGGCTTTTTTTAACCGTTTTGAAAGGGCAGAGAGTCTTGATAGAGCCCATCTGTCGATTTCACACATCTTTTCAAGAGCTACTGAATCTTCAATAGGATTGAAGTCATATAAATTGCCTAAGATATATTTACAGGTATTTCTGATTCTTCGATATGCCTCTGAAAGACGATTGATGATTTCTTCAGAAATTCTAATGTCTTCTCTGTAATCAACTGATGAAGCCCATAGACGAAGTATTTCAGCTCCATGTTTTTTTATGATTTCATCCGGCGCAATAACATTACCCAAGGATTTTGACATCTTCTTACCATTGCCATCAACAACATATCCATGTGTCAAGACACTTTTATAGGGAGCTTTCTCTCTATGCGAAATAGAAACCATTAAGCTCGAGTTAAACCATCCTCTATGTTGGTCGCTTCCTTCAAGATACAAATCTGCAGGCCAGGAGAGTTCGCTATAACTCTTGAGTACTGCTTCATGACTTACACCTGATTCAAACCAGACATCGAGAATATCGTTTTCTTTCCTAAATTCTTCACAGCCACAATTAGAACACTTTGTCCCTTGAGGTATCAGTTCTGCAGTTTCAAGTTCAAACCAAGCATCAGCACCTTTTTCAGAAAAAAGTTTACTTGTCTTTTTCAAAAATTCTTTATTATAAAAAGGAGTTGAGCATTTCTCGCAATAGACCACTGTTATAGGTACTCCCCAACAGCGCTGTCTCGATATGCACCAATCAGGTCTTTGTTCAAGCATTCCTTTAATGCGATTTTCTCCCCAACTTGGTATCCACTTGACCTTCTTTATTTCTGCAAGGGACTTTTCCCTAAGATTGTTTTTGTCCATAGATATAAACCATTGATCTGTTGCTCTAAAAATGATGGGATTTTTACATCTCCAACAGTGTGGATATGAATGGGTTATTTTTTCTTCGAAGATTAGTGCCCCTATATCTTTAAGTTTGTTTCTGATCAATGGGTTTGCTTCAAAAACATTCATCCCTGAAAATTCCGGAATTTCATCGATGAAACATCCTTCGTCATTTACTGGACTGTAAATTTCAAGCCCATATTTAAGTCCCATATCATAGTCTTCCGCACCGTGCCCGGGAGCCGTGTGGACGCATCCAGTTCCTTGTTCCATAGTTACATGTTCTCCGCAGACGATGACTGATTCACGATCATAAAAAGGATGTTTGCATTTTATGCCTTCAAGCTCTTTACCTTTCCAAGTGTGCAAAGTATTGTAAGAAATTTTATTCATTTTCTGAAGCAGTGTCGGAATCAATTCCTTTGCCAATAGTATGACATTTTCATCGAGTTCGATAAGACTGTATTCATAATCTGGATGCACTGCTATTGCAAGATTTGCAGGGAGAGTCCAAGGTGTAGTAGTCCATATTAGACACGATGCTTCTTTTCCATTTAGGAGTTTGGAAATTTTTTCTTCTTCTGCCGGAATCGGAAATTTAACATATACGGACAGCGATGTATGGTCATCATATTCAACTTCAGCTTCTGCCAAAGCTGTTTTACACGAAGCACACCAATAGATAGGTTTTCTGCTTCTATAGGCGCTTCCTGATAAGAAAAATTGAGAAAGTTCATCGATTATAGTAGCTTCATAATTTTTATTTACTGTCAAATAAGGGTCTTCCCATTTCCCCAATACACCAAGCCTTTTGAATTCCTTGCGCTGAATATCAACAAAACGCAGAGCGTATTCCAAGCATTTCTTCCTGATTTCCGATATAGTCATTTCTTTCTTTTTGCTTCCAAGCCGCTTATCGACTTCATGTTCAATGGGCAAACCATGGCAGTCCCATCCCGGCACATAGGGAGCGTCGAATCCTGCCATAGTTTTCGATTTTACTGTTATGTCTTTCAAAATTTTATTTAGCGCAGTTCCCATATGGATATGTCCATTAGCATAGGGAGGCCCGTCATGAAGGATAAATTTTTCCTTTCCTTTGCATCTTTCTCTAATCTTTTGGTACAAACCTGTCTTTTCCCATCTCTCAAGATAAATTGGCTCTTTTTGAGCCAAATTTGCTTTCATAGGAAATTTCGTTTGAGGCAAATTCAGTGTATCTTTATAATCCATATTCTTCTCTTTCCTCCTCTACCATTCTATTCCTTCTCGGGATGTTATTTTTTTATTCCGATAATAGTGCTTGATTTCCTTCATCTCCGTCACAAGGTCTGCTTTTTCAATTATTTTTCTACTTGCATACCTGCCCGTCAAGATGAGCTCCATATGAGGATTTTTGTTTTCCATAATATCTAAGAGCTCTTCTTCCTTTACAAGTCCAAAATCAACGGCACAGTTTATTTCATCAAGTACTAATATGTCAAATTCATTTCCTTTTGAAATTTTTCTTGCAAAGCCAATACCTTCTGAAGCAAGTTTCAAATCTTCGGCTGATGGATTGTTTTTGTCGACAAAAGTGCATAGCCCAAACTGTCTGATAGTTATATATGGTGATAGATGATGATGTGCAATTATTTCACCATAATTTTTATCTCCCTTCATAAATTGGATAATCATACTTTTAAAACCATGGCCTGCTGCTCTTAGTGCTAATCCTAAAGCTGCGGTTGTTTTTCCTTTTCCACTGCCTGTATAAACTTGTATAAAGCCCTCTTTGAATTTTTTCATTATTAAATATATCCTTTTAATGCTGCGGAAAGATTTGGCAATCCAAATTAAAGACTTCTTTGATTTTTCTTATATTTTCTTTTTTTATTCCAATGAAAGCAGACATTTCCCTTTCAGGCACTGAAAAAGCTATCATTTTGCCTTTAATATTTTTTTTCACTATCTTGCGATACATCGTAGCATAAGCAAGTTTTGAGTCAATCATATGTTTCAGCGATGGATGATAGGGGCCAATTATGGATGTGCCTTTATATTCATTGTTTTCAGGCAAACCAAATCGAATGCATGGAATATTATTCTTGTAAAGAATTTTAAGAGCTTTTGCACCCATATTAATAGTTTCATCAAGCGATAAAGGTTTATATTCATTTTTTAAGTACATCTCCATAATCTTTGTTTCAGGTAATATTAATAA